>CAMWHW010000090.1 GCA_947174175.1 uncultured Clostridia bacterium
AGAAGAAAAAGCGCAAGAAGGAAGAGCTTGCCGAGCAGCGCAGGCTGGAAGAGAAGGAAGAGCGCGAGCGCAAGGAAGAGGAGCGCAGAGAGCGCGAAGAACAGCGTCGTCGCGAGGACCGCGAGGAGCGTATGGCGCGTATGAATCAGCAGTCCGCTCCCCAAATGCCTCCTATGATGATGCCGCAAATGATGCCTCAGATGATGGGTCAGATGCCTCAGATGCAAATGCCTCAACAGCAGCCTATGCCTTCGGGCGGCGGCAGCGGCGGCTCTTCGTCTAACGAGATAGCCGAGCTTAAAGCCGAGATATCCACGCTTAGGGCGGAGCAGAATTCCGCAAAGGAAATCGCTGCGCTGAGAGCGGAAATGGCGGCGAAAGAGGTAGCGGCGCTCAGGGCGGAACAGAGCCTGATTATGCGCACCGATCTGAACGCGCTGCACGACAATCAGCTGATTGCGCGCATGGGCGGCGAACAGACCGTCGGCGGCGGCATAACGCTGGATAAGCTGACCGAGCTTATAAGGACGGAAGTCAACGCCGCGCTGGACGGCAGAGCAAAGGCGGCGGCTGCGCCCGCAACCGTTACCGATAGCGCGGCTCCTGCGGCGGCGCAGGTGCCTCCCGACGCGGTGATGACGACGGTGACTACCACCAAGATAGATACTACCAAGAAGCCCGCGCAGACGGCGCAGAACGCTCAGGCGGCGGCTCCCGTAAGGACGGTGGTGCGCAACGTGGTGGCGCCTATGCCCGTGGACGACGGCAGGATATTCGACGTGGGCGGCTTCTACAAACCAGCCGACCCTATGGATATCGGTCTGACCGACGAAGAAAACAAAGATTAAATGAACAAAGCCCCGCGGCGGAAGCGCCGCGGGGCTTTGATTTTTAAGTGCGGCGCAATAATAAAATATTGACAACGCAAGTTCAATCTGTCATAATAAATCTGAAAAAAGTTTATTGCAAAGCTACGCTTTAAGTACTGAGGAGATTAGTATGCGGAACGTTTTAAAAGTCATGGCGCGTTTTAAATTACGTTTAAAAATAATTGCGGCGTTTGCGGTATGCCTGGTTCTGGCTTTATCCGCTTGCATCATATGCAATACAAAGGCGGCGTTTGCCGACGGCGAGCAGCCGAACAACCGTACCGTTAAGGCCAGCGTATTCGAGTTTTCGGGCTATCACGACAAGGTTGACGGTATTCTGTCGGGCTACGGTATCGAGTTTTTAAACCTCGTTTCCAAATATTCCCACCTCAATTTCCAATACGTCGGTTATGAAGATAAATGGGACTGGGACACGGACGCCGACGAGGACGGGGAGCCTGACGAGAATACCATACTTTATATGCTTAACGACGGAAAGTTCGACGTGGTGACTTCCGTCAGCAGAACTACGGATCGTGAAAAGCAGTGCGACTTTTCACTGCCCATCGGCAGAAAAAAGACCGTTCTGTCTATACGCAGTGACGAAATGCGTTTCGTCCGCGGAGATTACCGCACCTATCACGGCGACAACGTTAACGACGAAGGCGAAGCGGTGCTGTTAGTCGGTCAGCTGCCCGGAAGTAGCCAGACCGCCGATTTGGAGAAGTTTGCGCTCGAAAAAGGCTTTAAATGCAAAACGGTGGAATACCCCCGCGCGCAGGATCTTGCGGAAGCTCTGCAAAACAAACAAATCGACGCGATAGTTTCGAGCAATTTAAGAAAGACGACCAACGAAAAAGAGCTTGATATATTAGATGAAAACGACTTCTACGCCGTCGTCAGAAAGGGCGACACCGAACTGCTGAATGAAATCAACAGAGCAATCAGGCAGATGGATATCGACGAGGGCGACTGGCAGAATACGCTGTTTTATAAGCACTACGGTCCCAGCTATTCTTCCGACCTGACGTTCAGCGAAAGCGAAAAGGCGTATATCAATGAGTTAAATACGAGCGGGAAAGCCATAACCGTGACCGCGCTCGGCGACAGGGCGCCCTATTCCTATACCGAGAACGGGGAATTAAAAGGCATTATGCCCGACTATTTTGCCGAGGTTATGAAGCTTGCGGGGCAGGCTGCCGGGCTTCCCGACGGGCTGCGCTATACGCTCGTTGCTCCCGACGCGGAGGGGGTAAACGTAACGCTTGACAGTACGGGTGACGACGATATTACAGAGGGCGACGTTAAAGCCTGCTTTAAAACGAGCAGCTATATGACGGCGCGAATGGCAAGGGTGACCAGGCAGGACCATAAGGGCGAAATAAAGAAGGTCGCCTTAGCCGATTCCCAATTCGCTGACCTTCTTAAAAGGGAGGGGTACGAAGTCGAAAGCTATTCTACGGGTGAGGCGGCTATGCGCGCCGTGCTCGGCAACAAGGCGGACGCCGCTTACGTATACGGCTATACCGCACAGTGGTTTATAAATCATGACCACACCAATTCGCTGTATTATACCTCCGTAAACGGTATGAGCACGAGTTTCAGTATGCACGTCAGCGAAGATAGCGCTCACGACCTGATTACCATACTCAACAAATGTATTAAGCAGATGTCGGACGACACGCTCAACCAGCTTGCATCCAAGTACACGTCGTATACCTTTGGCGATTTAAGCTTTTCGCAGTATATGAAGGCGCATCCCGAAATTCCCATTATAATCGCTTTCGTGATTGCCGTGATAGTATGCGCCATTCTTGCGCTCTGGCTGCGCGGACGGTGGAACAGAAAGCTGCTGCTCACGACCGAGCAGGCTAACAAAAAGATGGGCGAACAGCTTGCAATAGTCGAGGCGCTCAGCCGTGACTATACCAACGTCTTTGCCGTCAGCGAAGAGAACGCCACCGCCCGTATTCTAAAACTGGAAGGCTACGTCGCCGAGGGACTGAAAAAGGGTTCGGTGGACGAGTATAACTATGCGGTTATTCTTGATAACTACATCCGCAGCCGCGTATATCACGACGACAGGGAGGAGCTTAGTCAGGCTCTTTCGCTGGACAACGTAAGGGAAAGGTTGTCCGCGGACGACGAATTTATGGGCAGCTACCGCATTATCGATAACGGGGAGATACATCATTTCCAGTATACGTATTTAAAGATAACGGATAGCGGCAGCGGACACGGCGGGTTTATCCTGGTGGGCTTCCGCAATATCGACGAGATGATACGCAAGGAGCAGGAGCAGAAGGACGTTCTGACCGAGGCGCTTGCCCAGGCGCAGTACGCCAACAAGGCAAAGACGACTTTCCTGAACAGTATGTCGCACGATATCCGTACGCCCATGAACGCCATTATAGGCTTTACGACGTTGGCTTCAAGCCATCTGGACAACAAGGAGCAGGTGCGTGATTATCTGGGCAAGATTATGACTTCGGGCAATCACCTTTTAAGCCTTATTAACGACGTGCTGGATATGAGCCGCATAGAGAGCGGCAAGGTTAAAATCGAGGAGAAGGAGGCAAGCCTTCCCGAGATTATGCACGATTTGAAAACCATAGTTCAGGCTGACGTCAAGGCGAAGAAAATCGATTTTACCGTCGATATAGTCAACGTGACTAACGAAACTATAATCTGCGATAAGCTCCGTCTTAACCAGGTTCTTTTGAACATTATAAGTAACGCAGTCAAGTATACCAAGCCGGAGGGCAAAGTCGGCGTGCGCGTCGAGCAGGCGGGCGAAGCGCGCGAGGGTTTCGCCTCCTACGAGTTCAAGGTCAAGGATACCGGCATAGGTATGAGCCCCGAATTCCTGCTGCACGTTTTCGAGCCGTTCGAGCGCGAGCAGACTTCCACCGTAAGCGGCATTCAGGGAACGGGTCTGGGACTTGCCATAACCAAGAATATAGTCGACCTGATGGGCGGCACGATTACGGTTGAAAGCGAAATTGGAAAGGGTTCGGAATTTACCGTTAAATTCTGTTTTAAGGTTGCCGAAAATCCCGTTGAATCGCAGCGTGAGGAAAAGGCAGGCGCGGAAGAAACGGAGAAGCGCGAGGTGCGCTTTGACGGTAAGAAGCTCCTTTTGGTGGAAGATAACGAGCTGAACAAGGAAATTGCGCAGACCATTCTGGAAACGGTTGGCTTCGTCATCGACACGGCGGACGACGGAAGCGTTGCCGTGCAGAAAATGAAAGATACGCCCGCGGGCACTTACGACCTTATACTGATGGACGTTCAGATGCCTATTATGAACGGATACGAGGCGACCAGAGCCATCCGCGCTATGGACGACCCTGCAAAGGCGGGTATTCCCATCGTGGCTATGACGGCAAACGCTTTCGACGAGGACAGAAAGGAAGCGATGGATGCCGGAATGAACGGGTTCGCTGCCAAGCCGATAGACATAGGCGCGCTTATGATGACCTTGCAGGATATTCTGAAATAAATTATTTTCGGGGGAGTTTTTATGGATAAGGAAAATTTAAGCGCGAAAAAATTCGGCTTCGGCTGTATGCGTTTGCCCATGAACGGTGAAGAAGTCGATTACGCTCAGTTCAATAAAATGATTGATGCGTTTATGGAAAACGGCTTCAATTATTTCGACACCGCGCACGGATATTTGCAGGGCAAAAGCGAAACGGCGCTGCGCGACTGTCTGGTTGCGCGCTATCCCAGAGATAAATATATCCTTACCAATAAGCTGACGCAACCCTATTTCAATACGGAGGCGGAAGTTCGTCCCTTCTTCGAAAGCCAGCTGAAAATATGCGGCGTGGACTACTTCGACTTCTATTTGATGCACGCGCAGAGCAGGGAAAATTTCGCCCACTTTAAAAAGTGCCGCGCTTACGAG
>CAMWHW010000091.1 GCA_947174175.1 uncultured Clostridia bacterium
ATCAAGCGGTAAAACGCCTGCATACTGAAAACGTAGAATATCAGATACGCGATTAAAAGCGCCGCAAGCACACTGCCCGTTAACCATAAAAGCAGAGTAAAATGCGTTTCTATAAATGGTAAACCTTTGTACATATAGCCGTAAACGGCAAAAACAAGCGCTAAAAGAGTTAAAAATACCGTAGAAAGAATATTGACGGCAATTTTTGCCGCCCCTTTACTATCTTTGCATTGCGCTTTAAACTGTTCGGTATTTTTCATTACTATATTATTATGGTAATATAGCAGACGATTATGCCGATTGAAAATTTTTAATTGCGTCGGTCGCCAGTTTATCGCAGATATTATTGTATTCGTTATCCGCGTGACCTTTGACTTTAACGAATTTAACTCTGTGCGTACGGGTGAGCGCGAGCAGCCTTTGCCACAAGTCTGTGTTCAGCACTTGCTTATTATCCGCTTTTTTCCATCCATCCTTTTCCCAGCCGTATATCCAGCCGTTGTTGAAGGCGTTTACCGTATATGCGGAATCGCTGTAAACGGTTACCTCGCACGGCTCTTTCAAACATTCAAGACCGCTGATTACGGCAAACAGCTCCATGCGGTTGTTAGTAGTTGCCTCTTCCGCACCCGATATGCGCTTTTCGAAACCCTTGAACATAAGCACCGCACCCCAGCCGCCTACGCCGGGATTGCCAGAGCACGCACCGTCGGTGTATAAAGTAACCTGTTTCATTATTCAGAAAGCTCTTTCGAGCGCTTGACGCACGCCGCAACCGCGTCGGATACGATTCCGCGGAAATTGTTTTGCTCGAAAACCTTTACCGCCTCTATGGTGGTGCCGCCCTTACTGCATACGCTCATAATCAGTTCGGAAAGCGGTCTGTCGTCTTCCATAAGCATACTGCAACTGCCCCAAACCGTCTGCATTGCAAGAAGCTTTGCTTCGTCTCTTGTAAGTCCCTGCTTTACGCCCGCGTCAATTAAGCTGTCAATAAAAATGAAAGTATAGGCGGGTCCGCTGCCGCTTATGCCCGTGACCGCGTCAAGTTTTTCTTCTGGCACGCTGAGGACCTGCCCCAAACAACCGAACAGATTGCTTATAAAATCGGTATCGTCGGTATTTTTATTGTAGTCGGACATATCGACGCCCATCATGCCGAACCCAGCCGCGCAGGGCAGATTGGGCATACAGCGCGCAACTTTGATAAGTCCCACCCCGAACGAATTTTTTATTGCCGCCTTCTTTACTCCCGCCATAACGCTTATAACTTTCTGCGGGCATACGCCGTCCAAAGTCTTTGTAACGTCTCCGAAAGTCTGGGGCTTTACGGCAAGAAGCAGGTATTCGCAGTTTTCGGCAACGAACTTGTTATCGTCGGAAACGCACACGCCATATTCTTCGCCTATTTTATCAAGCTTTTGTTCGTCGGTATCGCTTACGATAATCTTTTTTGCGCGGATAAACTCGGAATCGACTACTCCTTTTAATATGGCGCCGCCCATAAAACCGCAGCCGATTATGCCGAGTTTGAATTGCTTTTTCATAAATACTTCTCCAAAAAAACAGTTGACTTAAAACTTCTTATATTATATAATTACTATCGTTGAAATTTAGGGGAGTAGCTCAACGGTAGAGTCGCGGTCTCCAAAACCGTCGGTTGCGTGTTCGAATCGCGTCTCCCCTGCCAAAAATCACGTGTCGATACGGCGCGTGATTTTTATTTATTCCACCCGTATTCAATATAGTGAACGCCGTCACGATATGCTTTCAACGCCTGCCTTCTGTCGTAAATCAAATCGGCGGGCAGATTATCCAGGTCGAACCACTTTATTTCCGAACACTTATGCGGTTCGCACACTCTCGGCTCACCAGAAAATTCGGTGCAAACGAAATACGCGTTGCAGAAAGTCAGATCCCACTCTTCGTCCCGCTTGTGTATAAAAACGAAAAATTCAATCTTGTCGGGTGAAATATCTACTCCCAGCTCTTCCTTTGCCTCGCGAACGGCGGCTTGACTCATATTTTCGCCGTGCTCGACGTGCCCCGAACAGGATAAGTCCCACAGTCCGTCCATAAAGCCGGTATTCTGCCTGCGCTGTAACAGCACTTTTGTCTTGCCGTCTGCGATTTTTAACAGCATTAAAACCGACGCGCATGGCACCGAAAAACGCTCTTTCATTAAACTTTTACGTCACCTTTAAGTCCGAGGTCGCCCGCGTTTGCCTGCAAAATGGGGTCGATTTCATTCTTGATAAACTCAACCGTCTGCGCAGGCGCTCTGCCTATAAACTTCTTCGCGTCGAGAATATCGCCGAGCTTATCGTGAACGGGCGCAAACATTTTATCAGCTTTAATAAGGTCGATCAGATTATTGTCAAGGCCGTTAACCTTTACGTTTTTACCTGCTTCCATGGAGAGCACGCGGATTTTTTCATGCAGCTCCTGCCTGTTTCCGCCCGCCTTGACGCACTCCATCATTATGTTTTCCGTAGCCATGAAAGGAAGTTCCGCGGCAATGTGCTTTGCAATGACTTTATCGTATACGACCAGATTTTCACTGACGTTCATATAGATATTGAGAATGCCGTCAAGCGCAAGGAACGCCTGCGCGTTTACTATTCTGCGGTTGGCAGAATCGTCCAGCGTTCTTTCGAACCACTGCGTGCTTGCGGTTATCGCGCTGTTCATAGGCAGAGAAACGACGAACCTTGCAAGCGAGCCTATGCGTTCGCTGCGCATGGGGTTACGCTTGTAAGCCATTGCCGAAGAGCCGATTTGCGACTTTTCGAAAGGCTCCTCAATTTCCTTCATATTCTGTAAAATTCTTATATCGTTGGAGAATTTATACGCGCTCTGAGCAATCTGCGAAAGTACGCACAGCACGTTGTAATCGAATTTTCTGGGATAGGTCTGACCGGTTACACCGTAAACCTTGTCGTAACCGAGCTTATTGACGACCCTCTTTTCAAGCTCCTTGATTTTAGCCTCGTCGCCGTTGAAAAGCTCCATAAAGCTTGCCTGCGTGCCCGTCGTACCCTTAACTCCCCTCAACTTGAAGCAGTTTTCAAGGTTTACGAGGTTGTTGTAGTCCATTTCGAGGTCCTGCAACCACAGCGTTGCCCTCTTGCCGACCGTGGTAAGCTGAGCGGGTTGCAGGTGCGTAAACCCGAGCGTGGGCAAATCTTTGTACTTCACAGCAAAATTTTTGAGCTTTTCCATTACGTTGACAAGCTTTTTCTTTATGATGGAAAGCGCGTCTGCAATTATTATAAGCTCCGAATTGCAATCGACGAAACAGCTCGTTGCGCCGAGGTGTATAATCGGCATTGCCGACTTAGCCTGCGCGCCGAACGCCTTGACGTGCGCCATTACGTCGTGCCTTACCTCTCTTTCGTATTGCTCCGCAAGCTCAAAATTGATGCTCCCGGCATACTTTTTCATTTCGTCCACTTGCTCTTTGGTTATGTTAAGTCCGAGTTCCATTTCGGACTCTGCCAAAGCTATCCAAAGTTTGCGCCATAATTTAAAGCGCTTTTCGTCGGAAAACGCTTCGGACATTTCCCTGCTTGCATAGCGGGTAATCAAAGGGTTGACGTATACGCTGTTATCTGTCATAGTTATCTCCGTTTTTCCTTAAATTTTCATTGTTTTTATTTCTGCTAATCAACGTTATAATCAACAGCACGACTAAAACGACTGCGGCAATTCCCGCAATGATAGCGCCAGTGAATATAGTAAACAAGCCAATCAGCAAAGAAAGTGCGTTATTGTTTGCGGTAAAATAAACTATTATGCCCACGACCGCGCACAAAACGCCTGCCGCAAGCACGCCGCATATCACCGCTAACGCCGTCTTTCTGTTCATATTACTTTGCTTTTACGGGCGCGGGGTATTCAACACCGAACGTTTCCACTCTGACCGACTTCATAGTCTGGTCGGCTCTGGGCTTATCGTTTCTGTCCGTAGCTACGGAAGCAATCTCGTCAACCGTATCGATACCCTCCGTTACCTTACCGAACGCAGCGTACTGACCGTCGAGATAGGAAGAATTCGCGTGCATGATAAAGAATTGCGAACCCGCGCTGTCGGGATGATAAGCGCGCGCCATGGAAATAACTCCGCGCTCGTGCTTTATATCGTTTTGCTTAAAACCGTTCAAAGCAAACTCGCCCTTGATATTGTATCCGGGCCCACCCGTACCTACGCCTGCGGGGTCGCCGCCCTGAATCATAAAGCCTTTTATGACACGGTGAAATATAAGCCCGTCGTAAAAGCCGCTGTTTGCAAGCGCAATAAAATTATTGACCGTGTTAGGCGCCTTGTCGGGATAAAGCTCCACCTTAATCGTTTTTCCGTTTTCCATAGTTATGGTTGCTACGGGATTGCTCATATTTTACCTCAAATTAGAGTTAATTTAATTCTTCGTATTTTTCGATTTTAACGCCGGCTTCTTTGAACAGCTGCATAGAAAATTCGTCGGGATATCCTTCCTTGTAAACAACGCGGGAAATTCCCGAATTGATAATAATTTTAGCGCAGATTACGCACGGCTGGTGAGTGCAGTAAAGCGTACACCCCTCTACGCTGCACCCGACGCGCGCCGCCTGGATAATGGCGTTCTGCTCTGCGTGGACTGCGTAGCACAGCTCGTGCATGGTTCCGCTTGCAATATTCATTTTCTTGCGCATACATTCTTTTTTGTCTACGCAGATCTTAATTCCCTGGGGCGCTCCGTTATAGCC
>CAMWHW010000092.1 GCA_947174175.1 uncultured Clostridia bacterium
CATAACGAGCATGGAGCCCGCCGTGTAAACTACGGTGAGGAATATACCCGCTATCCACTTTGCGCCCACGTCGCCTATCGACGAGTTGGAGCCGAAGAAAGTCAGCTTTATTGCCAGATCGCCGTCCGTGCTTCTTAAACCGAAGTTGACGATGATGCCGACTGCCTGCGCCACGGCGAGGAGGATAGTAAGGAAACGCGTAATCTGCGCAATCTTCTTTCTGCCCTCTTCACCCTGTTTTGAAAGTCTTTCGAGCGCTGGAATACCTACGCTTAAAAGCTGCACGATAATCGAGGCGTTGATGTACGGGCTGATACCGAGCGCGAAGAGAGTCGCGTTTGCAAGCGAGCCGCCCGAAATGGACGACATTATGCTTAAAAACGACTGATTCTCAATAGCCGTCTTGAACGTTTCAACGGTTATTCCGGGAACGGGAATATAACAGCCGATTCGGAAAATTATAAGAAGCACAAGCGTGAGCCATATCTTCTTTCGTATTTCCTTATTCTTAAAACAATTTTTTATTGTTTCAAACATTTAAAACCTCTCTGCGGCGTGTCGCCGCTGCCATGTCCTTTAATTACTTTATTGTTTGACGAATTAACATCTGCAAAACAAGAAATTCAGGACGTGAGTTTAATCAGTTACGAGCAAGACAAGGAGCGGAAGCACAGACCCGACGGGAGTGTACAATGAAGTACACGACCTAGGGCGAGCATTTCGCGACACCGTATTGCGAAGTAAATAATTAAACCGTCTCTGCTTTGCCGCCGGCCTTCTCGATTGCAGACTTAGCCGTCTCCGAGAATTTTGCCGCTTTAACGGTCAAAGCAACCTTGACTTCGCCCTTGCCCAGCACTTTAAGCCCGCCGTTGTTCTTTACGATTTTGGTAAGGCTGTTTGCTACTACGTAGTCGTAGTCTACTACCGTGCCTGCGGGAACCGAAGCAAGCTGAGAGAGATTGATAATGAGATAACTGGTCGCCCACTTGTTGTGGAAACCTCTCTTGGGTATTCTTCTGTGAAGGGGCATCTGACCGCCTTCAAAGCCGGGACGAACGCCGCCGCCCGAACGGGCCCATTGACCCTTGTGACCCTTACCGGAGGTCTTGCCCTTGCCCGAGCCGATACCTCTGCCTAATCTCTTTGGAGAAGTGGTCGCGCCCTCTGCGGGCTGTAATGTATCTATTCTCATGGTTTCTTCTCCTTATACCTCTTCTACCTTTAAAAGGTGCTTAACCTTTTCGATCTGTCCCAGGTTTGCGGGAGTGCTCTCCAAGGTCTTGCTCTGACGGATTTTTTTAAGTCCCAACGCGGCAACCGTAGCCTTTACGGACTCGGTAGCGTTGGAAGCGCTTTTAATTAACGTAATCTTAACCATAATTTCCTCCGCTTAGCCCAAAATTTCCTCTACGCTCTTGCCTCTTGCGGCAGCTACCTCTTCGGGAGCTTTAAGCGCAACCAGACCCGCAACGGCTGCCTTTACGCAGTTGATGGGGTTGTTAGTGCCGTGCGACTTGGTACGAATATCCTTGACGCCTGCGGCTTCCATAACCGCACGGACGGGACCGCCCGCGATAACGCCGGTACCGGTTGCGGCGGGCATCATGAGGACGGAACCTCTGCCGAATACGCCGATTACGCCGTGGGGAATAGAAGTGCCTTTAAGGTTAACCTTGGTCATATTCTTCTTAGCCTGCGCGGTTGCCTTTTCGATAGCTTCGGGAACTTCCTTGGACTTGCCCATACCGTAGCCTACCGAGCCGTTGCCGTCGCCGACTACCACGAGAGCCGCAAAGCGCATATTTCTGCCGCCTTTAACGGTCTTGGTAACTCTGTTGACCTGGATAAGCTTCTTGATGAAGCCGTCGTCCTCTTCCCTCTTTCTGGGTCTGTCGTTTCTTCTTGCGGATTTTTCTTTCTTTTCTTCCATGACCATACTCTCCTTAGAAATTAAGTCCGGCTTCTCTTGCGCCGTCGGCTACAGCCTGTACCCTGCCCGTATAGAGGTATCCTCCCCTGTCGAACACGACTGCCTTTACGCCCTTTTTAAGTGCGCGCTCCGCAACCTTTTTGCCTACTAACTTTGCCGCGTCGGTCTTGGTCATATCCTTGATCGCGCCCTTTACTTCCTTTTCCATGGTGGAAGCCGAGCACAGGGTTACTCCCTTAACGTCGTCGATAACCTGCACGTAGATGTGATTGAGAGAGCGGTAAACGCTCAGTCTGGGTGTTTCTGCCGTGCCGTTAATCTTCTTTCTGACTCTCGTATGGCGGCGAAGTCTTTCCTGATTCTTGTCGATTTTCTTAATCATGATATCTCCTTATTTAGAGCAATCAACCGCAAAGTGCGGTATATCCTTCGGATAAAGGCGGTGATAAACCTTTTAAAATACCCGAAATTACTTCTTGCCCTTACCTCCCGTCTTGCCTTCCTTACGCTCGATAACTTCGTCCTTGTAGGCGATACCGTAGCCGTGGTAAGGTTCGGGTTCTCTTATGGTTCTGATGTTTGCCGCGGTCTGACCTACCAAAGTCTTGTCGATACCCGCAACTACTATTTCGTTGGGGGTAGGGCAGGTGATGGTCACGCCTGCGGGCTCTTCGAATTCAACGGGGTGGGAAAAGCCGACGTTGAGTACCAGCTTCTTGCCCTGTTTTGCAACCTTCCAGCCGACGCCGTTTACGGTAAGGCTCTTGGAATAGCCCTCCGAAACGCCTACGACCATGTTGTGAAGGAGCGCTCTGTAAAGACCGTGCTTTGCGTCAAGCTCGGGAGCTTCGTGTCCCTTTTCAACCAGCGCGTGCGTTCCTTCTACTTTTACTATAATATCGCCGTCGATCTTCTGCGTGAGCGTGCCCTTGCCGCCTTTAACGGTGACGACGCCGTCCGCAAACGAAACGGTTACGCCCGCGGGAATTGCAACGGGCATTTTACCTATTCTTGACATACTGCGTATACCTCCTTACCAGATGTAGCAGAGCACTTCGCCGCCTACGTTGGCTGCCTTGGCTTGCTTATCTGTCATAACGCCCTTATTGGTCGAGATGATGGCGATACCCAGTCCGTCCATAACCTTGGGCATATTTTCAACGTTTGCATAAACTCTCAGACCGGGTCTGGATACTCTCTGCAATGCGTTGATAACCGACTTCTTCTTGCCGACGTACTTTAAGGTAAGCACGAGTTTGCCGGAATAACCGTCCTCCACGAGCTTGACGTCGGATACGTAACCTTCTTTTAACATGATGTCGGCGATTGCCTTTTTCATGTTGGAGGAAGGAATTTCTACAGTTTCTTTGTTAACCGCAAGCGCGTTTCTTACGCGCGTGAGCATATCTGCTATGGGATCTGTCATTTTGTCTTTCCTCCTTTATTACCAGCTCGACTTCTTCACGCCTGGAATTTCACCCTTATAAGCAAGGTTTCTGAAACAGATACGGCACACACCGTACTTACGGAGAACCGCGTGGGGTCTGCCGCAGATGGAGCATCTCGTATAAGCTCTGGTTTTATACTTAGCAGGCTTCTGCTGCTTGTTTATCATTGACTTTTTTGCCATATCTTTTCTCCTTACTTCTTAAAGGGCAAACCGAGCGCCCTTAAAAGCTCTCTTGCTTCTTCGTCGGTCTTAGCCGTGGTGACGATGCAGATATCCATACCTCTGATCTTCTCGACCTGGTCGTACTGAATTTCGGGGAACATAAGCTGTTCCTTAACGCCCATACAGTAGTTGCCCTTGCCGTCGAAGCTGTCTGCGGGCACGCCGCGGAAGTCGCGGACGCGGGGCAGCGCTATGGACACGAACTTGTCGTAGAACTCGTACATTCTGTCGCCGCGGAGGGTAACCTTGATGCCGACGTTCATTCCCTCTCTTACCTTGAAGTTTGCAACCGATTTGCGCGCTTTGGTAAGTATGGGCTGCTGTCCGCTTATCAGCTTGATTTCGTTTACAGCCGCCTGAATGGACTTTGCGTTGTCCTTTATGTCGCCTAAGCCGGAACTTATTATAATCTTTTCGAGCTTGGGCACCTGCATAGGATTCTTATAGCCGAATTTCTTAGTCAATGCGGGCACGACTTCTTCGGCGTATTGCTGAGCAATTCTGCTCTTGTATACTTTCTGAGCCTCTTTCTTAGCCATTTTCCGTATTCTCCTTATTCAGCCTTATCTTCCGCGGGCGTTTCCGTAGCCGCCTCTTCCGCCTTGGCCGCACGCTTTCTGGTACGCTTCTTGGGAGCTTCCTTAACGTCGGCAGCCTTGCCTTTGCCCTTGCCTGCGTAAGCGGTATCGAGCACCGCGCCGCACTTTGCGCAGACTCTTACTTTCTTGCCGTCTACTACCGAGTGCTTAACTCTTACGCCCTTTGCGCAGCTTCCGCAGACTACCATTACGTTGGAAACGTCGATTGCGCCTTCAACCTTTACTATCTGGGAAACTTCGTTTGCCTTTCTTGCCTTCTTTGCCTTGCTGTGAAGGTTTACGCCTTCGACAGTCACCGTTCCGTTCTTGGGAGATGTGGCAATAACCTTGCCCTGCTTGCCCGCGTCCTTACCGGTGATAACCACTACGTTATCATTCAATTTTACGTTCATTGCATTTCTCCTTAAATTACAGAACTTCGGGTGCGAGGGAGATAATCTTCATGTAGTTCTTCTCTCTCAATTCTCTTGCAATCGGTCCGAAGATACGCGTGCCCTTGGGTTCGTTGT
>CAMWHW010000093.1 GCA_947174175.1 uncultured Clostridia bacterium
ACACATTCTCAAATGCTAAATGAAGGATGAAAATTTGGGCTACTTATGTAAAATTACCTATATTACCACTTAAATTATTACCGATCCGTTGGGCTTTGGATACGTTTCCTTCATTTCAACCGTAGGTTACGACGACGAGGGAAACGTTTACAATGTAAATGCGGATACGGCGGCGTCGGCAATCGCAGGAGCGCTCAATGCGGAAAGTCTTATTTTGATGACGGATATTCGCGGGCTGTTGGAAAACAAGGACGACCCCGATACTTTAATTCATAAGGTTTACGTTTCCGATATACCGGCTTTGATTAAACAGGGAATAATATCCGGAGGAATGATTCCAAAAATAGAATGTTGTAAAGATGCAATCCGTCGCGGCGTTAAGAAAGCCGTAATTATCGACGGACGAGTTAGTCATTCGATTTTAATAGAATTATTGTCCGACGAGGGCAGTGGAACGATGTTTTTGTAAACGGCTGATTTATTTGTTAAATCAGTCTTTATTTTAGTGAGGGCGGCTTATTATTATGGATAAAAGTCAGATATTTGCCGACGACGGCGAATACATAGCAAATACGTACGCGCGCTTTAAAGTGGCGTTTAAAGAAGGTAAGGGTGCGAAACTTTACGACTATGACGGCAAGGAGTATATCGACTGCGCCACGGGTATAGGCGTAAATATTTTCGGTATCAACGACGAAGAGTGGAAAAACGCCGTAAAAGCGCAGATTGACAGCATACAACACGTGTGCAATCTGTATTATTCGCAACCGCAGACCGAGCTTGCAAAGGCTTTGTGCAATAAGACGGGCGCAAAGAAAGTCTTTTTCGGTAACAGCGGTGCGGAAGCCAACGAGTGCGCTATAAAGGCTGCGCGCAAGTACGGCAACGATAGATACGGCAGAAACGAGATAATAACGCTTAAAAACTCCTTCCACGGCAGAACTATTGCAACGCTGACTGCTACGGGGCAGGACGGTTTTCATAAACACTTCGCGCCGTTTCTGGAAGGCTTTAAATATGCCGACCCGAGTATGGACGGAATTTTCGAGTGCTATACCGACAAGACGTGCGCAGTAATGATTGAAGTCGTTCAGGGCGAAAGCGGCGTTAACCCGCTTGATTTCGGTTTCTTAATGGAACTTGAAAAATTCTGTAAGGAACGCGATATTCTTCTGATATGCGACGAGGTGCAGTGCGGCAACGGCAGAACGGGCTATCTGTACGCCTATCAGGCGGCGGGAATTTCACCCGATATAGTCACTACGGCAAAGGGACTCGGCGGCGGTCTGCCAATAGGCGCGTGTATGCTCTTTGACAAGTGTCAAAACGTTTTCGGTTTCGGCGACCACGGCACGACTTTCGGCGGTAACCCGGTGGCGTGCGCGGGCGGCATAAGCATAGTTAACAGACTTACGCCCGACTTGCTGCTTGAAGTTCAGGGCAAGGGCGCCTATATTAAAAATAACGTGGAGCACATTAAAAACGTAAACGGCGTAAGCGGTATGGGGCTTATGATAGGCATTTCTACCACGAAAAACGCAAGAGAAGTTGCGCAGAAGTGTCTGGAAAAGGGCTTAATCGTACTGACAGCTCACGATAAAGTCAGGCTTTTACCGCCGCTGACGATAACCAAAGAAGAAATAAATACGGCTTTGAAAATATTAAACGAGGTAATTTCGGAATGAGACATTTATTAAAATTGCAGGATCTGACCAGGGAAGAGATATTATCGATTTTAAATCTTGCCGACCAGCTGAAATTCGAAAGGAACAACGGTATTCAGAAAGACTACCTGAAAGGCAAGAAAATGGGACTGATTTTCCAGAAGGCTTCAACCCGTACCAGGGTTTCCTTCGAGGTTGGCATTTACGAACTCGGCGGCTACGGACTTTTTCTGTCCAGCCACGATTTGCAGATTGGCAGAGGGGAGCCCGTGCAGGATACTGCAAGAGTGCTCTCGCGCTATCTTGACGGCATAATGATTCGTACCTTCGAGCAGAAGGAAGTCGAAGACCTTGCAAAATACGGTTCGATACCCGTAATAAACGGTCTCACCGATTACGCGCATCCCTGCCAGGTGCTTGCCGACCTTATGACGATAAGAGAGTATAAGGGAAGCTTTAAGGGGCTTAAAATGGCGTTCGTCGGTGACGGCAACAATATGGCAAACAGCCTTATGGTAGGCGCCATTAAGACGGGTATGTCGTTTGCAATAGCGTGCCCCAAGGGATACGAGCCCGACGCCGAGCTTATGAAGTGGGCGAAGGAAAACGGCGAGTTCACTATAACGACGGATGTTAAGGAAGCGCTTAAAGACGCAGACGTCGTGTACACCGACGTGTGGGCATCTATGGGACAGGAAGGCGAGAAGAGCAAAAGGGAAAAGGCGTTTGCCGCATACCAGGTCAACAAGGAAAATCTTTCGGTTGCAAAGTCCGACGTTATGTGTCTGCACTGTCTGCCCGCACACCGCGGCGAAGAGATTACCGAGGACGTCTTCGAAGAGCACGCAAAAGAGATTTTCGACGAAGCGGAAAACAGACTTCACGCTCAGAAGGCGGTTATGGTTAAGCTTCTTAAATAACCTGGCAATAACACTGTAAGATAAAGAAAATAATATTCATAGGGATAAAAAATATATGAAAGACGGCAAAGTATATTTAACGTTACAAAACGGAAAGCAGTTCACGGGTTACAGATTTGGTGCGGACGGCGACGTCGTAGGCGAACTTGTTTTTACGACGGGCATGACCGGCTATCTGGAAACGCTTACCGACCCCAGCTACGACGGACAAATCGTCATACAGACCTTTCCGCTTGTAGGCAACTACGGTATTACGCCTGATATGCAGAGCAGAAAACCCTGGGTTTCCGCGTATATCGTCAGAGAAAAGTGCGACCAGCCTTCCAATTTCAGGTGCGAGAAAACACTTGAAAAGTATCTTGAAGAGAATGGCATAGTAGGCATTTACGGTCTTGATACCAGAGAGTTGACGAGAATAGTCAGAGAGGCGGGCGTAATGAACGCCGCTATCACTGGTAAGCCCGTGAAAGATTATTCCGAAATCAATAAATACAGAATAAAGGGCGCGGTTAAGGAAGTTACCTGCCAGGAGCCGATTTGTACCGGTGACCCGAACGGCATAAGAATAGTCGTATGGGATTTCGGCGCTAAATACAACATTGCAAAGGAGCTTGTAAAGCGCGGCTGTTACTGCATACAGGTGCCTTCTTTCTATACCGCCGAACAGATTCTTGCGCTTAAACCGCAGGGTCTGATGCTGAGTAACGGTCCCGGAGACCCCGAGGACAATGCCGAAGTTATTGAAAATATGAAAAAGCTCGTCGGCAAGCTTCCCATTTTCGGTATCTGTCTCGGTCATCAGCTGCTTGCGCTTGCAATGGGTGGCAAGACTAAGAAAATGAAGTATGGGCACAGAGGTGCAAACCAGCCCGTAAAATGTCTGAATACGGGCAGGGTATACATTTCCAGCCAGAACCACGGCTACGAGGTTATTTCGTCCAGTATTCAGGGCGTGGGTACCGTCAGCTACGTCAACGCAAACGATGGCACCTGCGAGGGTGTAGATTATCCCGACTACAACGCATTCACCGTACAGTTCCATCCCGAGGCAAGGGGCGGTCCCCGCGACGCTTCGTTCCTGTTCGACAGATTTTTAAAGAATATTACGGAGGGGAAGTACAATGCCTAAGAGAGAAGATATAAAAAAGGTTTTGGTTATAGGCTCGGGACCCATAGTAATCGGTCAGGCGGCGGAGTTCGACTATGCGGGTGCGCAGGCGTGCCGTGTCCTGAAAGACGCGGGAATGAACGTAGTTCTGTGCAACTCTAACCCCGCAACCATAATGACAGATAAGGCGCTTGCGGACGAAATTTATCTCGAACCGCTTACCACCGACACGTTAAAGAGAATTATTATTAAAGAACGCCCCGACAGTCTGCTTGCTTCTCTCGGCGGTCAGACGGGTCTTACGCTCGGCTGTCAGCTTGCAAAAGAGGGTTTTCTGGAAAAATACGGCGTAAAACTTATAGGCGTTAAACTCGACTCTATCGATAGGGCGGAGGACAGAGAGCTGTTCAAGGAGACGATGGAAAAGATTCATCAGCCCGTTGTTCCTTCCGATATTGCTTATACGGTTGACGAGTGCGTGGAGGTTGCCGAAAGAATAGGCGGCTATCCCGTAATCGTAAGGCCTGCTTACACGCTTGGAGGCGCGGGCGGCGGCGTGGCTTATAATGAAGAGGAGTTAAGGCTCATTTCCCACAACGGTCTTATGCTTTCGCCTATTACGCAGGTGTTGATTGAAAAGTATATCGGCGGTTGGAAAGAGATTGAATTCGAAGTGCTGCGCGACAGTCACGGCAACGTGCTTACCGTCTGCTCAATGGAAAATTTCGACCCCGTCGGCGTACACACGGGCGATTCGATAGTTATTGCGCCTGCGGTAACCCTTTCCGATAAGGAATACCAGATGCTGCGTACGGCTTCGCTCGATATCATTACCGAACTCGGAATAGAGGGCGGCTGCAACTGCCAGTTCGCGCTCAATCCCGACAGCTTCGAATACGCGGTAATTGAAGTTAACCCACGTGTATCGCGTTCGTCCGCACTTGCTTCCAAGGCGACGGGTTATCCCATTGCAAAGGTTGCAACCAAAATCGCGCTCGGATACACTCTGGACGAAAT
>CAMWHW010000094.1 GCA_947174175.1 uncultured Clostridia bacterium
GTTCTTTGGTGGGAATGTCGGCGGTAAAGGCGCAAGCGCTTCCCGCGGCAGTTGCAAAGTTGAGCGACTTGAAGTAGTTGCCAGTGCGCAGATATTCGTGCACGAAGCCCGCAATCATACAGTCGCCCGCGCCCACGGAATTGACCAGCTGACCCCTTGCCGCCCTGACGTACAGCGCCTGCTGCGTTTCGGTTACCATAACTGCGCCGCTGGAACCTAACGAAACTATAACGTTTCTCGCGCCCTGCTTTTGCAGTTTGCGCGCGTGCTCGGCAACCACCTTGGTATCGAAAGTGGTGGTGGCTTGCAGACCGAAAATTTCGCACAGCTCGTAGTAGTTGGGCTTAATTAAAAAGGGCTTGTATTTAAGCGTGTTGGTTAAAAGCTTGCCGCACGCGTCCACGACGAAATTCACGCCGTTTATCTTTTTCAGTTCGCTTATAATGTCGGCGTAAACGTCGTTACCCAGATATGCGGGAGCGTTTCCGCAGATTAGAACGAAGTCGCCCTCTTTAAGTTTTTCTTTGAGCCGCGCCGTCAGCTTTTCGACGTCCGCCGCCGAAATAATCGCGCCCGCGCCGTTTATGTCCGTTTCCGCCGTCGACTTGATTTTGACGTTTATTCTGCTCCGTCCGTCAACCTCGATAAAGTCGTGCGAGATGCCTATCTTTTCAATCTCGCGCAAAATTTCCTGCCCCGTAAAACCCGCAACGAAGCCGAGCGCAACCGACTCGTCGCCCAGCTTTTTCAATTCGAGCGAGATGTTGACGCCTTTGCCGCCGACGGTCAGTCTTTCGGAAGCCGTGCGGTTAACCGAGCCCGACTTCAAATTATTAACTTTTAGATAATAATCCAGCGAAGGATTAAACGTAACGGTGTAAATCATTGCCGTATACACTTTATAACTTTTGTCGCGTTTTGTCAATTCAATTTATTTGACATTTACAGCCCGAAAATTTAAAATACCGCTATATGAATAAATACTCGACAAAACTAATGGCGGTCGATATTGCCGAGTGCGCGGTTTTCGTTGCGCTGATGATAGCTGGCGCCTATATAAAAATTCCCTTTCCGTTTATGCCGCTCACCTTCCAGACGGTGTTCGCCGTTCTTGCGGGCTTGCTTTTGGGATGGAAGAAGGGCATAATCGCAATGACGGTTTACGCGTTCGTGGGACTTGTCGGCTTGCCCGTATTCACAAGCGGCGGCGGTTTTTCCTACGTTTTAATGCCTTCGTTCGGCTATATTATCGGGTTTATCGCCTCTGCGGGCGTTGCGGGCATAGCGTATTCAAAACAAAAAAAGCTGTGGCAGATTATTCTTTTAGCACTTGCCGCGTTCCTTACCGACTACGTTTTCGGCATTGCGTATTTCATTATGATTTGGCAGCTGAACGGCAACGCTGGGCTGTGGAGCGCCGTCGTTACGTATAACGTCGTGTACATGCCCAAGGACGCCGCTTTGACTTTGCTTTCGGCTTTTCTTGCCTACGCGGTAATTCCCGTAATAAGAAAAATGCACCGCAAGACGGGCGTAAAGGCTGAAAAGAGATAAAAGGCAATCTGTTGCCAAACTATTGCCAAGCGCCCCGTTTTATGGTAAAATATCTCAAATAGGGGTTAACCTTTTTTAAACTTTAAAGCGTATTTATGTGGTATGCAAAAAACGCTATCCATAGTCAATCTTACGGCAATACGCTCAAACGCGCTTTTCGTGCGCTCGCTCATAGGCAACCGCTTTTTCTGGGCGGTGGTAAAGGCGGACGCTTATGGACACGGCGCCGTGGAGGTCGCGCGCGCAATAGAGGACGTCGTCGACGGCTTCTGCGTTGCCCTCGTCGAGGAGGGTGCGGAGCTGAGAATATGCGGCGTAACCAAACCCGTTCTGGTGCTTGCGCCGCCGCTCGATAACGACGACGCCGCCAAAATAAAATATTACAATCTTACGCCTACCGTGACCGATTTAAAAAGCGCAAAGCTGGTTGACGGAGGCAAATGCCATATCGCTCTGAATACCGGCATGAACCGTTACGGCTGTTTCGGAAAGGAGCTTGAAAGCGTTCTTTCCGCACTGCCGCCCGACAGCGTGGAGGGGGTATATTCCCACCTGTACGCGGTTGAAAACGTCGGGGAAAGTCAGAAGCAGTTATATTCGTTCGACGCCGCCGTGGGTACGGTTAAGGCGCACGCACCCGAAGTGCAGGTGCATATTGCGGCAAGCGGAGGAATACTGCGCGGCGGCAAATATCTGTACGACGGCGTGCGCTGCGGTCTTATGCTTTACGGCTACGCGCCCAGGGGCTTCAAAGTTAAGGAGCTTACACCCGCGCTTAAAGTTTACGCGCGGCTTGCGCGCGAGACCATACCCACGGGCAACGGAGTGGGCTACAATATCGCGGACAGAAAATACGACAAGCTGTATACGTACCGCTTGGGGTATGCGGACGGGTTCCGCCGCACCGTGCCACTCGGCGAAAAGACGCTGTGTATGGACGCGTTCGTTTCCAGGGACGGCAGGGCGCTTATGCCCGTGTTCACCGACGCGGACGAGTACGCCAAACGCTGCGGCACAATTTCGTACGAGGCGCTGTGTTCGGTCACGCACCGAAGCCAGAGGGTATACGTAACTTAAATTCGATGAAGGACCAACTGCGGTACAAATATAAAATCAAACGCAAATATTTTCAGCACTCCGCAAGGGAGGTTGCCGACGGCGCGATAGCTGACGCCGTGTTGCAGGCGTTTGCGGACAAGAGTAGCTTTTTCGTATATTACAGCTACGGCTCGGAAGCGGATACTCACGCGCTGATAGCCCGTCTTATTGAGGAGGGCAAAAGTGTTTATCTGCCGCGCGTCGAGGGCGAAAATATCGTGCCCGTAAAATTTTCGGGAAACGAGGAGGAGCTTGTAAAGAGCGCCCTCGGAATTTCCGAACCGAAGGGACAAGCCTACGGCGGTCCGATCGACGTCTGCATAACGCCGCTGCTCGCCGTCAATTCAAGGGGCTACCGCTTAGGTTACGGCGGCGGATATTACGACAGATATTTTGCGGACGGCAAAAAAATAATCAAAGCCGGCATAGGTTACGGCTTACAGTTTACGGACGAATTTGAAGAGGAGCAAAACGACGTTCCCCTTGATATATTCGTTTCGGAAAGGGGGATAATTACTTTTGGAAGATGAAATAAAGTCCGAACAGACGGCGGTTGATTTAAAGCGCAAAGTGCTGTTGGAAACCAAAAACTTTTTAATAGACCTGGCGTTTCCGTTCATGCTTATGCTGGTCATTAGCGCGACCATACTTTCGTACGCAAGCTATGCGGACGATTTGGCGGTAAGCTTAATCGCGCTTATCGGCGGCGAAATTATGCTTGCGGGTGCATTGGTGATTTTCGGCAGGGCAAACGGTTCGACGGCTTACAACAAGACTATGCTCAACGCGCAGAAGCGTGAGCTCGGCTCCACCGACGAAAAGGTTATCTGCCGTACGGGCGAGTACGCAATATGGAAGGGCGTGTTGATCGGTTTTATCCTCTGCGTGCCGTTCATAATTTTTCAGATTATCGAGCTGTGCGTGCACAACGTCGTGACCAGTTTCTGCCTGCAATATATGTGCGGCTGGGCGTATTTCCCTTTCCATTATTTCGGGACGAGCTATCAGGCGCTTGGGTTTATTATGATTATTCTGCCCGTCGGCGCGCATACTCTCGGCTATCACCTGGGCAAGCTTAAAAGGCTTAAAGCCAAGGAGTACGAGGAAACCAACGCAAAGGGCAAGAGGCGCAGAAAGTGAGAATTATCGGCGGCAGGCACAGAGGCAGAAAGCTTGCGGAGTTTGCGGGTGAGGATATACGCCCCACCGCGGACAGAGTGAAGGAGAGCCTTTTCAACATTCTCTCCGCCAAAGTCATAGGCGCTTCGGTGCTGGACTTGTTCTGCGGCAGCGGCAGTCTGGGGCTGGAATGTATTTCGCGCGGCGCGGACTTCGTGCACTTCAACGATATTTCCAAAGACAGCCTTGCGGTACTTAAAAAAAATCTTGCGTGCGTTAAGGAAGAGGGCACGGTGACCAACTGCGATTATCTTGCGTGCCTGAACCAAACTGTTTTTAAGTACGACTTGATTTTTATAGACCCTCCGTACAGGTTCGAATACGGCGCGCCCGCCCTGGAAGTTATTGCAAGGCGCGGTCTGCTTAACGACGGCGGCGTTGCAATATACGAGCGCGACCGCGCGTTTGGGGGACAGATAGAGGGGCTGGAAAAATTCGACGAGCGCAAGTACGGCAAAACGTATTTGTCGTTTTTCAGAAAAATTTAAGGAGCGGTTATGAAGACTTGCGTGTTTGCGGGCACGTTCGACCCGCCCACTTCGGGGCATAAGGAAGTGGTCGAAAAAGCTTTGAAAATTTTCGACGGCGTTACCGTCGCGTTAATGATAAATACGGACAAGACCTGCCTTTTTTCAAGCGAGGAAAGACTTGCGCTTTTGAAGGAGCTTTTCGGCGCGGATAAAAGAGTAAAGGTAGTTGCTTATAACGGCGCGGTAGTCGACCTTTTGAAAGAGGAGAACACGCCCTTTTACGTGCGCGGCGTGCGCGATACGATAGATTTCGAATACGAAAACCGCAACCACTTTGCAAGCAAAAAACTTATGGACGGGCTGATTACTATCTATATCCCCGCGGAGCAGGAG
>CAMWHW010000095.1 GCA_947174175.1 uncultured Clostridia bacterium
CCAGGATACTACCTTTACGAGGGTCGTGCCGTCGCCGAGAGGCATGCACTTGGTCTGGGTAGCGTCGAAAAGCGAACCGTAGGTAATACCGATGATATCGCTGGAAACCACTTCGTCCTCGGTGTAGCCGTAGGAAGCGCTGGAAGCCGCCTTCATTGCAGCGTTTACGCTCTGAGCGTCAACCTCGCCTTCGCAAACTGCGATAAGCTGGGTAAGCGAACCGGTGGGAACGGGAACGCGCTGTGCGCAGCCGTCAAGTACGCCGTTAAGTTCGGGAATAACCAAACCGATTGCCTTTGCCGCACCCGTGGAGTTGGGAACGATGTTAACGGCAGCCGCTCTTGCTCTTCTCAAATCGCCCTTGCGGTGAGGTCCGTCAAGAACCATCTGGTCGCCGGTGTATGCGTGAATGGTCGTCATATAGCCCTTCTTGATTTTGCAGAGCTTGTTGAGGGTTGCAGCCATAGGCGCAAGGCAGTTGGTGGTGCAGCTTGCGGCGGAAATAACCGTATCGCTTGCCTTTAAAGTATCTTCGTTTACGCTGTAAACAACCGTGGGCAGGTCGTTGCCTGCGGGTGCGGAAATAACGCACTTCTTAGCGCCCGCGGTGATGTGCGCGGAAGCCTTTTCCTTGGAGCAATAGAAGCCCGTGCACTCCAAAACGACATCTACGCCAATCGCTCCCCAGGGAAGGTTAGCTGCGTCCTTTTCGGCATAAATCTTAATGGTTTTACCGTTTACGGTTATGCT
The DNA here is from genome assembly GCA_947174175.1 of uncultured Clostridia bacterium. GTDB lineage: Bacteria > Bacillota > Clostridia > Christensenellales > Borkfalkiaceae > Coproplasma. The sequence goes on from CAMWHW010000095.1 coordinate 751, forward strand.
GTCTTCACCGGCAACTACGGTTTCCGCATACTTGTATCTGCCCTGTGCGGAATCGTACTTTAACAGGTGAGCAAGCATCTTGGGGCTTGTCAAATCGTTGATAGCTACGATTTCATATCCTTCCGCGTCAAACATCTGCCTAAACGCAAGACGGCCGATACGACCGAAACCGTTGATAGCAACTTTTACATTAGCCATAAATATATTCCTCCGAATAAAAAAATATTAACCTGTGATATAGGCAACCGCCGTACTTCCATTGATTGCCAGCGTTGCCATTATAGCAAATTACTTGCTTCAAGTCAACAAAATAACAAACTTCGCGCAAGTATTTTTTTATGGTTATTTTTCAAAATATACTTGAAATTTGTGACGTAATGAATTATACTAAAATATGGTAAATATATTACCTTAATTTATGATATTCGGAGGTTCTCTATGGCGTTGGTATCGGCAAAAGAAATGCTTGAAAAAGCAAGGGACGGAAAATATGCGGTCGGACAGTTCAACATAAACAATCTGGAATGGACAAAGTCCATTTTACAGACCGCGCAGGAGCTTAACGCGCCCGTAATTCTCGGCGTTTCCGAGGGCGCGGGAAAATATATGACGGGTTTCAAGACGGTTGCGGACATGGTTAAAGCCATGATCGAAGAACTGAAAATTACCGTACCCGTTGCACTCCACCTCGACCACGGCACCTACGACGGATGCTATAAGTGCATAAAGGCGGGCTTCTCCTCCATTATGTTCGACGGCTCCCACCTGCCCATAGACGAAAACATTGCTAAAACCAAGGAGCTGGTTGCGGTGACCAGACAGCTCGGGCTGTCGCTCGAAGCGGAAGTCGGCGCCATCGGCGGTGAAGAAGACGGCGTTATCGGCAAGGGCGAATGTGCCGATCCCGAAGAATGCAAAAAGATTGCGGACCTGGGCGTGACCATGCTTGCAGCTGGCATAGGCAATATTCACGGCAAGTACCCCGCTAACTGGGAAGGACTCAGCTTTGAAACCCTTGCAGCGGTTAAGGCTAAGGTCGGCAATATGCCCCTCGTCCTCCACGGCGGCACGGGTATCCCCACCGATATGATTAAGAAGGCAATTTCTCTCGGCGTTGCGAAAATCAACGTAAACACCGAATGTCAGCTTGCGTTCCAGGCAGCAACCAGAAAGTATATCGAAGCGGGCAAAGACTTGCAGGGCAAGGGCTTCGACCCCAGAAAACTGCTTGCCGACGGCTGCGCCGCAATAAAAGAAACGGTTAAAGAGAAGATGGAAATCTTCGGCTGCATAGGCAAAGCGTAAAACCAAATTTGCAAATTACAGCCTCCGACGATGCAAAAAATCGTCGGAGGCTGATTTTTTTAATTCAAGTTGCACATACTCTTGCTGTATGAAAAAGAAACTTTGCGCGATAATTCTACTTGCCGTAACCGCATTTACGTGTCTATGCGCTTTCACGTTTGACGCAAATTCCTCCGTCAAGTCGCTGACGAAGCCCTATATTACCACTTACGAATGTAACTTTGCCCGTTTCGGCGACGAAGATTTGCTTGAAAAATACGATTATCTGAAAATCACTATTTTAGACGATAAGGAACTTGAAATAAGCTATAAGAAGAAAAACGGCAAAAAGAAGGTTCACGTCTGCAATTACGAATACAACGACAAAACCCAGCAGTTCGAAGCCGAAGTCGGTATTCTGGGCTTCAAGTTCAAGCAGGCGACGAAAATCGAAAACGGCAGATTTACGATAAGTATGCCGTTGTTCGGCAAACCTCTCGTTATGGTTTTTGCCTCATAAATATAAAAGAGCCGTTGGAATCAACCAACGGCTTTGAATTTTTAAATCAGTTTTCGGGTTTATAAGTTCCCACTATCTCCTCAACGCCCTCGTCCTCGATCTGCGTAAACACCGCGGCGTCGGAAGTTTTAATCGTATTGCCCGAATTTTCAACCAGCAAATCGTCTATCGTGACCTGCCTTTCGGTTTCACGGTTGCTGTTGAACTTGAAATTCTTGTCGTAGTAAGCAACGTCGTACTCCATTTTGCGTAAATTCTCTTCGGAATACGTCTTGTGAAGTTTCTCCTTATTTTTCTTATCGCTCTTGTACCTTTCGAGCGCCACAAGCGCGTATATCAGTAAAAGAGATAAGAACACGCCGCCTGCGCAAATAAGCAAAATATACTCGGGTTTCATACTTGAATTTTACCACCAACCGTCTGTTTTGTCAAATACAGTTTGACGTTTTCAACATATTATATTATTCTTTCGCCGCAATTAGCTTTATATACATAAAAACCGACAAAATTCAATATATTATTGCGATGAAAAAGATAACTTTTTGCGGCGGCGGAAGCGCCGGTCACGTTATGCCGAATATAGCCATTTACGAAATTTTGCGCGATAAATACGATATTTCCTATATCGGCACGAACGGAATTGAAAAAAATATATGCGCAAGCTTCGGGGTTCCTTTTTCGGAATTCGAAGGAGTAAAGCTTGTAAGGGGCAAGATTTTGTGCAACCTTGCCATCCCCTTTAAACTTGCCAAAAGCGTAAAGCAATGCAAAAGTATTTTAAATAAAATGCGCCCCGATTTGTTGTTCTGTAAGGGCGGATACGCTTCGCTTCCACCTGCGCTGGCGGCGCATAAACTCGGCATACCCGTTATAACGCACGAATCCGATTTGACGGCGGGGCTTGCGAATAAAATTATCGCAGGCAAGTCGGAAAAGGTCCTTACATCTTTCAGCGATACCGCCGAAAGTTTTAAAAACGGAGTCTATACCGGTTCGCCGATGCGCAACAAACTGTTCGGCAGGGATAAAAGCAAGTCCAAAGAGCAACTGGGACTTGACAGCCGCCCCACCGTTTTGGTGTTCGGCGGCGGAAGCGGTTCGAAAATTATAAACGACTGCCTGAGGCAAAGTCTGTTCGAACTGTGCAAAAAGTTTAACGTTTTGCATCTTTGCGGACGCCGAAACACCGTTGAATGTAACGTTTACGGCTATAAGCAGATTGAATTCTGCGACGATATGGGACTGATTTACGCATGCGCCGATTACGCCGTAGCAAGGTGCGGTTCCAATTCGGCACACGAGCTTATCGCACTTAAAATTCCCACTCTTTTTATACCGCTCGACAACGGCAGTTCGCGCGGCGACCAGGTTAAAAACGCTGAGTATTTTAAAAGCCGCGGACTTTGCAGAGTGCTTGCCGAACGCGACCTGTCCGCAAAAAGCCTGACGGACGGCATTTTAAATCTGTCAAGCGACGAGAAATTGAAAACCGCACTCGAACGTTGCAGTACAGAGTGCGGAAACGATAAAATAATTTACGAAATAGAAAAGACGCTCAGCCGATAATACCTTCGACAAGAATTTTAATTCCTATGCCGATAAGCACTACGCCGCCTATAATTTCGGCTATGCTAGCCTTGTTTTTAAATAGCTTACCTATCTTTATGCCAATAACAACTCCCACCAGGCTAATGGCAAAGGTAACTACTCCTATTATGCCCACCAGACCGAAAACGTTGAGCTTGGTTACGCCAGCCATGGCGTTAAGCGTGATGCCGACGGCAAGGGCGTCTATACTGGTTGCCACACCCTGCAAAAGCACTTCGGGGTAGAAAAACTTTTTTACTTTAACCTCTCCGTCGGTAGACCTTAGCTCCTTAATACCGTCGAAAACCATCTTTCCGCCTATTATAAGAAGCAGAAAAAACGCTATGTAGTGGTCGAACGCATCGATATAATCGGCAAAAAGCGAAGCCAAAAAATATCCGCACAGCGGCATTGCCGCCTGGAATATTCCGAAAGTCAGCGGTATTGTCACCGCTTTCCCCTTACTCAGTTTGTTGTAGCACATGCCGTCGGTTATGGACACGGCGAACGCGTCCATTGCAAGAGAAAAACCGATTAGTACTACTTGCAG
>CAMWHW010000096.1 GCA_947174175.1 uncultured Clostridia bacterium
TAAAAATTGCAAAATAAAATATTACGGGAGATAAAAATGGCTGATATTCTCGCGTTGCCCGCCTGGTTTAACCCCTGGGGCTGGACGGCACTCGCCGTGTTGGCAATCATAGTTTTAATAATTATAATCGTGCTCATTGCAAGGAGCGGCAAAAAGGATAAGAGCGCCGCAAAGGCAAAGGAGAGCGCGCCTGCACCCGTCCGCGGGGAGAGCGTGAAGGAAGAGAGCAGGGAAGAGAAGGTCGTCGAGCAGAAGACGGAGGAGCCCAAAACGGAGCCCAAGCCCGTACAAAAGGAAGAGCCTAAACCCGAGCCTAAGCCCGTTGAAAAGAGCCAACCCAAGCCTGCGCAGAAACCCGCACAGAAGCCTGCACCGAAGTCCGAGGCAAAACCCGCTCAGAAGGCTGCGGCTAAGCCTGCAACCAAGAGCGCAACCAAACCCGCGCAGAAAGCAGCTGCTAAACCCGCGCCTAAGACTGCGGCAAAACCCGCTCAGAAAGAGGAGCCTGCAAAGACCTATCACATAGCAAAGAGAAAGGAAGACGGCAGGTGGCAGGTAAAGGCGGCGGGAGCTTCCAAGGCGATAAAGCTTTTCCTCACGCAGCAGGACGCAATCGATTTCGCAAGAAAGACGGCGGAAAATCAGGACGCGCGCATAGTTATCCACAAGGAGGACGGCACCTTCCGCCGCCTCAGCTATACCAAGAAATAAAACCGGACGCAGCGCCCGCGCAAAAATTTGCGCGGGCGCGTTTATTTTTTTAAAACGCTTTGCACCGCCCGCGGCGGATAATAATTTCAAGGTTAATCGTTTGACAACTTTCAATTATGCGTATAAAATAGAAAAGGAAAAAAACGACGAGGTTGAAAGATGACTAAGATTGACGTGTTTTCGGGCTTTCTCGGCGCGGGTAAGACCACGCTTATAAAGAAGCTTATCAAGGAAGCATACGGCGGCGAAAAACTCGTTCTTATCGAGAACGAATTCGGTGAAATCGGCGTGGACGGCGGCTTTATGAAGGAAGCGGGAATAAACGTAAACGAACTCAATTCGGGCTGCATCTGCTGTTCGCTTGTCGGCGACTTTGCCGAAGCGCTGAAAAAGGTAGTGGACGAGCTTCACCCCGACCGCATTTTAATAGAGCCGTCGGGCGTGGGCAAGCTTTCGGACGTCGTCAGGGCGGTTGAAAGGGCGGACCTTGCGGACTGCAAAATCAATTCGCTCACCGCGGTGGTCGACGCCAACAAGTGCAAGATTTATATGAAGAATTTCGGCGAATTTTTCAACGATCAGATTGAAAGCGCCGCGTGCATAGTTTTCAGTCACGTCGACGTTGCAAGTTCGGAAAAGCTTGCAACCGCTTTAAAGCTCGTGCGCGAGCACAATCCCGGCGCAACGGTAGTCACCACGGCGTGGGACTTGCTGGACGGCGGACAAATATTGGAGGCAATGGAGCACGCTTCTACTTTGGAGAGCGAGCTCGAAAAGCTTACCCACGAAGAGGAACACCATTGTCATCATCACCATGACGACGAGGAAGAGCGCCACTGCTGTCACCATCACGATCATGATGATGACGAAGAGGAGCACGAACACGGTCACTGTCACCATCACCATGATGACGAGGAAGAACACCACTGCTGTCACCACCACGACCACGACGAAGACGAGCACGAACACGGTCATTGCCACCATCACGACCATGACCACGAGCATCACCACCATCACCATGCGGACGACGTCTTTTCAAGCTGGGGTGTGGAAACTTCCGCAAAGTTCACCGTCGAGGGGCTTAAAGCCGCGCTTGCGGAGCTTTCGGACGGCACCCGCTTCGGCACGGTTCTGCGCGCAAAGGGCATAGTCGCCGCGCAGGACGGCAAGTGGATACACTTCGATTACGTGCCGGGCGAGGTCAACGTGCGCAACGGCTCTGCCGAGTACACCGGCAGGTTGTGCGTTATAGGCAGCAAACTGGACGAAGAAGAGCTTGCTGAGCTCTTCGGCGTATAGTTTAACTGATTTAAAATAATAAACGTAGCAAGCAAAAATCGCATTTTTTGCTTGCGCGACCCAATTTGCGAACACCTTCGCCTCAGTAGGTGAATTGCCCCATTTTCTAATAAATGAGGGCACTTAAATAATGGGGCAAGAGGGCAACGCCCTCTAAATCGTCGGATTTATTTTTCATCGTCTTGAAAAAGAAATCGACGAGAGAGGAAAATATGCAAGATATTTCGGTATACCTTTTCCTCGGGTTTCTTGACTCGGGGAAGACCAAATTCATACAGGAAACGCTTGAAGACCCGCGCATGGAGTCGGGCGAGCGCACTATGCTTTTAATCTGCGAGGAGGGCGAGGAGGAATACGCGCCCGAAAAGTTCAAGGTTAAAAACGTTGCAATCGAGCGCATAGAAAAGCCCGAGGACTTAAACGAGGGCAATTTATACTATCTCACGCGCAAAAACAGAGCGCAGCGCGTAGTCGTGGAGTACAACGGCACCTGGCTTTTACAGCAGTTTTTCGACGCAATGCCCGAAAGCTGGGTAATCAACCAGATGATGACCTTTTTCGACGGCGCGACCTTTTTAAGCTACAACAAGAATATGCGCCAGCTGGTATTCGACAAGGTGAACATGACGCAGATGGTCGTATTCAACCGTTTTAAGGGCGAGTACGAAAAGATGGAATACCACAAGGTAGTGCGCGGCATTTCGCGCCGCCCCGACATAGTTTACGAATATATCGGCGGAAAGGTGGAGTACGACGAAATAGAGGACCCCATGCCCTTCGACGTCGACGCGCCCGTAGTGGAAATAGAGGACAAGGACTTTGCACTCTTTTACCGCGACCTTTCCGAAAAGACAGAACAGTACGTCGGCAAGACGGTAAGCTTCAAGGGTATGGCGGCGGTGTCCAAAAAACTGCCGTCGGACGTCATAATTCTCGGCAGATTCATAATGACCTGTTGCGAGGCGGATATCGCCTACGACGGCTTTGCGTTAAAGACGGGCGGACTGGTTGGCGGCGTGAACACCAAGGACTGGTTTAAGGTTGTTGCCAAAGTCAGCCTGGAATACAGCCCCGTTTACCGCAAGGAAGGACCCGTACTCACCGCGCAGAAAATCGAAAAATGCGACCCCCTTCCCCCCGAGGAAGCCGTAGCTACTTACTATTAAAATTAAGGAATAACTTCCGTCATGGCAAAAGTTAAAGAAAAGAAGATGAAAAATACCAACCGACCGACGGTAAAGGAATACGTAAAAGAGCGCGTAAAGGATATACCGCTTTCCATAATGATGGGGCTGTACGTCGCGTTCTGTCTGGCTTCCGTAATATATTTTATATGTATAGGGCAGTACCGCGATATCCCTATTGCAATCGGGTTCATGGCTTGCGCGTTCGTGTTCTATTTTGCGGAATACACGCTTAACGTGCGCGTGCCGTACGGCTACACGGTGCTTTTCCTGCTTTTCGTTCTGTTCTGTTTCCTTGGCGCAAGCTACAATTTCTACGGCAAAATTCCCGTGCTGGACGATATTCTGCACGCCGCGTGGGGCGTGGTGTTCGGCATAATGGGCATAGTTATTATAAAGGCGCTTATAGGCGCGCCCAAGACGGCGAAGGGAGTGCTTGCGTGCGTATTGTTCGGCGTGGGCTTTGCAATGCTTATGTCCATTGCCTGGGAAATTTACGAGTTTTCGGGCGACAGCCTTCTGCACACTATGGATATGCAGCAGGACAAGTTAGTCACCCATTTCCATTCGTTCTTCCTGCACGACCCCTACGACAATCTGCACACGGTGGAAATTAACGGCATAACCAAAACCATAATAGAGTACGGCGACGGTCAGACGCTGGTGCTTGACGGCTACCTCGATTTAGGTCTGTACGACACAATGTACGACATTATATTCTGCTTCGTCACCACGGCGGTGTTCAGCATCGTTCTGGCAATCGACTGGTGCAAGGGCAAGTATTTATATCGCTTCTTAATTCCCGCGCTCGTCGGCGAAAAGTACGATAAGCACGGCAACATGATTGAGGACGGTGCGACCGCAGCGGAAACGGCGAGCGGCGCGGAGATTGCGGCCGCTGCGGAGGCGGAGGTGCAACCCGTTGATGGGGAAGAAGTCACTCAGGAAAACTGAATTCGAGTAAGAGAAGCGCCTCGGGGAATGCCGCGGCGCTTTATTTTGCCGTTTTTAAGCGAAGCGCACAGCTTCTCGGCCAAATGCGTCATATTTGGCAATATTGCGAATTTGAAACAAGAAAAACTGTTAAAAATTCTCAAAAACGGTGTTATATAACATTTTGAATTATCCATTCAAAAATATTATACATAAGTTTCGACATTATGCGATAGGGGGCGGCGCCCCCTTTTTTAGTGGTAATAGGTCGAAAAAAATCAATATATTGTGGTGCGGACGGCATTCGGACACAAGAAAAGCGCGCGTTTGGTAAAAAAGCTGAAAAGCTTGGCAAAACGGCGGTTTTTTGAGCAAAAACGGGGCAAAAAGCGGCAAAAAAGTGCGTTTAAACGTTTGACAAAGATTTCGCGATTTTATATAATAGTCAAGCGTGTCGGAAAAAAACGGCGTGTATGGGATGAAGCGTAAAGTTACTTCAAACCTCCGTACAAACCCGCGGAGGAAGCTAATTTACGC
>CAMWHW010000097.1 GCA_947174175.1 uncultured Clostridia bacterium
CAAGCAGCTCCCTGCCCATGATTACGGCAACGCAGCAACCCGCCGCAATAAGCGCCCAGCCGCCCAGCCCTATCGTAAAGAACTGAGGCACGGTAAGCAAAACTATCATTGCCGCCGCAACCAGAATTTTGTCCGCAACGGGGTCGAGGAATTTACCTAAGTTTGTTATCAGGTTGTACTTGCGGGCAATATGCCCGTCCAAAAAGTCGGTAAAACTTGCAATAGCAAAGACCGCAAGTGCAACGAAATAATGTCCTTTAAACTGCAAATAGAAAAACAGTATGAACAGCGGAATCATTACTACGCGGGCAACGGTAAGCTGATTGGGCAAATTCATAACGCCTTTGCCCTTTGCAAATTTACAAAATCCGCTCTCCTTTTTCTCCTCACTCATTTTCGAAATCCTCCATCTGACCAAACATATCGTAACTGTCGCAAGAAGTAATAATTACGTCGTAATACTCGCCCTGCACGGCGCTGTTTGCATTGAAATAAACTTTCCCGTCGATTTCGGGGGCACTGAAATACGCGCGCCCGACGAAACAACCCTTATCGTAATCAATTCCGTCGCAAAGAACTTTTACCGATTTTCCGACGAAAGAAGATAAAAAGCCGTAAGATATTTCTCTCTGCACTTCGTACAGTTTTTTAACGCGCCTCTTCTTGACGGCATAATTTATCTGCCCCGGCATCTTATAAGCTGGCGTATCGGGTTCCCTGGAATAAGCAAAGAAGCCGCAGTTGACAAGCTTTGCCTGCTTTAAAAAGTCGCACGTCCCTTCAAATTCCTGCTCGGTTTCACCGGGAAAGCCGCTTATAAAAGTCGACCTTATCGCAATGACAGGTATGGCGTCCTTTAACTTTTTAATAAGCTCAAGGTATTCCTCTCTCGTTCCGCGCCTGTTCATCAGTTTAAGCACTCTGCTTTCGCTGTGCTGCAACGGAATATCCAGATATTTTATTATTTTCGGGTTATCCCTTATCTCGGCAATCAGCTCGTCGTCAATCATATCGGGATAACAGTAAAGTAATCTTACACTATTAATGTTGACAAGTGTTGTCAGCTTTTTTAAAAAATTTACTAAAAATTTTTTTCCGTAAATATCAATTCCGTATCTGGAAACGTCCTGAGCAACCAAAATAAGTTCCGAAACGTCGCCAAGGTCCTCCGCTTCTTTCAAAAGCTGCTCCATGGGATAGCTTACGTATCTTCCGCGAATTTTTGGAATTAAGCAGTAAGTACAGAAATTATTGCAGCCGTCCGCAATTTTCAGATACGCATAATGACAAGGCGTAGTGACCACGCGGTTAGTGTTGAAAGTATTATCGCCCAAACCGACGAAATTAACTCTTTCACCGCTATACGATTTTTCCAAAGCCTCGAAAAACTTATCGTAATCGTTGGTTCCCAGAAAGACGTCCGCTTCGGAAAGCGAATCGTACAGTTCACCCACGTACTTTTGCGGCAGGCAGCCGCAGACGACCAGTTTTTCCAGATTTGCACTCTTGTAAGAAGCTCCGTCCAGAACTGTTTCAATAGCTTCCTTTCTGGATTCGTTTAAAAAAGCGCAGGTGTTTACGATAAGTATATTCGCTTCCGTAACGTCGTCCGTTAGCGTACAGCCTTCGGACTTTATAAGTGATAAAAGCTTTTCGGTGTCGACTCGGTTCTTATCGCAACCGAGAGAAATTACACCGAATTTTTTTCGCTTAAAATCAGTCATCAACGTCACCGTACCGCTGAACGAACTCTTCACGCGATAAGAGCACCTTTCTCGGCTTGGAGCCTTCCGACTGGGTAATGTAGTTCATATTTTCCATCCAGTCGATTATTTTGCACGCCTTCATATAGCCTATGGGGAAACGGCGTTGAATCATTGAAACGGACGCCTGGTTGCTGGTAACGCAGAATTTAAGCGCCTTAATGAACGTATCGTCTACCTTGGTTGATTCACCCGAGACGCCGTCTTCGGAAGGTCCGTCAACGGGTTCTTCCTCTACGGTGTTTATAAAGTCGCTTACGCTCTGGTCGAAATACGTTTCGTTATTCTGTTTGATAAAGTCGGTAACTTTCTGCACTTCGTGGGTATCGATAAAGCAGCCCTGAATTCTTGCAAGGTCGGGGTTTTCCGCCGAGCGGAAATACAGGTCGCCCTTGCCGAGAAGTTTTTCCGCGCCGCCGATATCGAAAATGCACCTTGCGTCGTCGAAAGAGTTAACCTTGAAGCCTATTCTTGTAGGCAGGTTGGACTTTATAAGACCCGTGATGCAGTCAACCGAGGGACGCTGCGTTGCAAGAATAAGATGTATACCGCAGGCGCGCGCCTTCTGCACGAGCCTTATAATTCTGCTTTCGATATCCTTTTTAGCCTGCAACATCAGATCGCCGAATTCGTCGAGAATAATTACTATCTTGGGCAGTTTCTCCTCGCCCTCGGGAAGATGCGCGTTATACTCGGTCAGGTTTTTGGTCGCTATACCATTCTCGGTCATCTCCTTGAACAGCTGATAGCGGTTCTCCATCTCCTTAATCGCCCAGTTCAACGCCTTTATTGCCTTGTCAACGTCGTAAATAATTTCGTTGATCATAAGGTGAGGCAGCTTGTCGTAGGAAATAAATTCAACCTGTTTGGGGTCCACGAGAATAAATCTGAGTTCCTCGGGTCCGTATTTATACAAAAGGCTGACTATCAGAGTCGAAAGGCAAATACTCTTACCGCTGCCCGTAGTACCAGCAACCAAAAGGTGCGGCATCTTGGTAATATCGGGGCAAACCGTCTGTCCCTCTACGTTTTTACCGAGGGTAAACGTCAGACTGTTGGGCTTTGCGTTAAGGAACGTACTGCTTGTAAGCATTCCTTTAAGTCCCACCACGCAGCGGTTGGAATTGGGAACTTCAATGGATATTGCGCCCTTGGAATAGTTGAGATACGCGGTAACGTTCTCCTTCATGAGCGCCATTGCAATGGCTTCTCTGTATTTCAGCGCGTTCTTTATGTTGGTTCTGTCCTCGATAATAACGTCGTATCTCGTGATTGCCGGTCCGACTACTACGTTTGAAATTCTGCTGTCGATGCGGTAATCGGCCAGGGTATCGCAGATAATCTGCTTGCTCTCTTCAATCTCGGCGGTATTTACGTTATTGTTTTCGGGATAATCGTCCAGAAGGTCAATCGTAGGACGCACGTATTTTTTCCATACGTGCTTGGGCTTTTCTTCTACGGGAGGTTTAGGCTCCTCCACCTTCTTGGGTGCGCTTTCAACTACGGGAGGAACGGGTCTGCGGGGAGCTTCAATCATTCCGCCGTCGGCTCTGTCGTTTAACACGCCGCGCTCTCTTACGGGAGGCACCGCGGGGCTCTCCGCTTTTGAAATTTCTTCGCGCTCAGCCAAAGGAGTTTCGTCGCCGAAAAGATTGTCGTCGCTCTCCTCGTCGAAAAGATTTTCTCTGCTACCCTCTCTCCTCTGCGATTGAAGCGCCGAAACGTCGGGTTCAATGCGGCGCTCGCCGCTCAGCCTGGGATTAGACGAACTGAACAAGTCGAACAGTCTTGAACCGCGCTCGGCAGGCTTCTCCTCGGGCTTAGCTTCGGGCTCGCGAACGGGCTTTTTCTCTTCCGGGATATCCGAACGGATAATCTCTTCGTTGCGAATAATGCGGGGTTCAACTCGCTCTTCGGGAACGTTTGCGGCAGGTGCCTCCTCCTCGAAACCGTCATCCAAATCGTAAGGGTCGGGTTCGCTTTTCGAAACAAGCGGCTCGGAATATCTTTCCCCGATATCTGGTTCATCCTCTACGGTCGGCTGTTCATCCTCGTAATCTATAGAGGAATTCTCGTCCACAGTATAGGAATTGTAGTCCGCTTCGTCGGTCTTTTCGCGGTAAAGCGGCTGACTGCCGAGATTATCCACCGGCTCTTCTCCATAAAGATAGGACGGCATATCGTTATTCGTTCCCTTGTTATCAACCTGGGACGCGTAATCGGAAGTATAAGTTGTATCCGCAGGCGGTGTTGCCTCGCGTGCGGGCGCGGAGCCGCTTGAAAAACTGCGCAGATAATCGTTCTCGCTCTGAACGGGATGATTGAAATACGAATCTTCGTTGTAAATCATATTGCGGCGATAACTTTCCGCAGCAAATTCACCCGGCTCGAAAAGTATCTTTCTGCCGAGATTTTCGGGCGAATATTTGTCGTCGCTCTTTTTGCCCGAAATCTCTCCTCTCGTATTATCACTTTCAGCTTGCTTTATAGCCGTCTGTCTGCGCTGTTCGCTTTGTCTTAATTTGGTTACGATTTCATAATTTTCGTTGACTGAATAAAGGTTGTCCAGCTTCTGAGGATGTACGTCTGTCTGCTGTTCCTGCTGTTCGGGCACTTCCTCCTCGACCTCCGCAGTCTGACTCTTGCTTGCGCGTGCGACCGCTTTGCCAAGCACCACGTTCCTGATAGCAAAAACGGACAGCGTACCGAACACGACTGCAAGAATAGAGAAAATAACGTAAGCGCCGACATAAGTCGTGCCCTTTGCAATGGGATAGACGAGCAAGCCGCTTATAACGCCGCCGAAGGAATAACCTTTGAAGACGTTTGCCGCGTTCTTGTAGCAGTCGGACAGGTAGCTTCCGTAACTTGACATAT
>CAMWHW010000098.1 GCA_947174175.1 uncultured Clostridia bacterium
GTTCTTCCAAGCAGATAGTCTACACTTACGGAAAAATAGTCGGCAATTGCCAAAAGGATGTCAAAGTCACATTCGCGCTGATTGTTTTCCCAATAGCTGATTGAGCGTAAGGAAACGGATATGGCTTCCGCAAGCTGTTTGCGCGATACGTTTTCTTCCGTTCTTAAAGTTTTCAGTCTTTCCCCGAACTTAGTCATACGAATATTTTAGAACAAAACGTTCTATTTATAACTTGACTTGGAACAAAATGTTCCATATAATAAAGTTATGCAAAAGAAATTTTTTATAGTATTATTGGTTTTGGCTTCGGCTGTCTGCTGCGCGTTGGGATTGGCAGGGTGCAAAAAGGAACACGTTTGCGACTTTGTGAAAGTGGAGTCTGTTCCGCCGACTTGTACCAGTCGAGGGGAGAGTTTATATTTGTGCAGTTGCGGAAATTATTTTTCGGCAATTGACGCCGAGCCGCTCGGACACGATTATCAGGAGCACGAGGGAAAAGAGGCAACCTGTCACGAAGGCGGTTGGGAAGCGTATCAGACCTGTTCGCGCTGTGACTATACTTCGTATAAAGAAATGCCCGCAATTTACGAGCATAATTATCAGGAAGGTTATTGTACGAGGTGTAACGAGCCGGAGCCGACTTTAAATGCCTTATTTTTTACGTTGATACCCGTTGGCCATGACGTTGAGAAAGATGAATACAGTTATGCCTATTCGGTTAAAGCAAACAGTAAAACTATAAAAGAGGTAATAATTCCTTCGTTGTATAACGGCAAAGAAGTTTTTGAAATTGCCAAAGACGCTTTTAACGGTTGCGCATATCTTACGGACGTTTATATTTCGGACGGAGTGAAATATATGGGTACATCTGCGTTTGAGAGCTGTCCTTCGCTTAAAAACGTACGCATACCTGACAGTATAGCGGGTATTTCATCGTTTGCATTCTACGGTTGTACCGCGCTTACCGAAATAAGCCTGCCTAATGGCGTTGAGGGGATAGGTCTGGAGGCGTTCCGCGATTGCAGCTCGCTTAAAAGCATAGTTATACCGGACGGCGTGACTTCTATAGATTGGTTTACATTCTGCAATTGCACCGCGCTTACGAGCATAACTATCCCGAACAGTGTGCGTGAAATCAAATGGAATGCGTTTGAAAATTGTTCTTCGCTTACAAGCGTAACTATTCCAGATAGCGTTAAAGAAATAGGGCATAAGGCGTTCAAAGACTGTTCTTCACTTCAAAGCTTAACGATTTCTAACAACGTTGAAAAAATCGAGGGGTGGACTTTTTCCGGTTGTTCCGCACTTACAAGCGTCGTTATACCGGATGGCATTAAAGAAATAGGATGTGCTGCGTTTGAAAATTGTTCTTCACTTAAAAGTGTTTCCTTGCCGGGCAGCGTGACTTCTATTGACAGGTATGTGTTCCGCAATTGTTCGTCGCTTGCAAGTATAACTATTCCGAACGGTTTTAAAGAAATAAGCGATGGTTTGTTCGAAGGATGTACCTCGCTTACAAGTGTTACTTTGCCGAATAGTTTGACGTCAATTGGTATAGGTGCTTTTGAGTGTTGCAAATCGCTTACAAGCATAACAATACCGAATGGAGTGACTTATATCGGTTATAAAGCGTTCAGAGTTTGTACTTCATTATCGAGTATAATTATTCCGGACAGTGTTAAAGAAATGAAGGAAGACGTGTTTATTTGGTGCGAATCGCTTACAATTTACTGTGAGGCATTAGCCGAACCCGCACGCTGGAGTGACAGCTGAAATTATGATGATTGTCCTGTATATTACTATTCCGAAAGCGAACCGACGGACGAGGGGAACTATTGGCACTATGATACTGACGGGGTAACGCCCGTTATATGGACTAAATAAATTAAAACACAAGGGAGGAAGTGAAATGGAAATTATTCAATTGCGGACGGCTTTGGACGGGGTATATAACGGCACGGACTTTACCGTCACGCAGATTTCCAATGCGGGCGGTTACGATAAAAACGATTTGTTTAAAATCGTACGCAAAGGTTGGGATAAGGGTAAATACGAGTTCCATTACGAAGTGCAGAAATCAAACCCGAAGGGCATATTTGAGTTGCGAATCGACTGCCATTTCAACCCGTACGTGCCGTATAAAAAGGATGGGCACGACGCAGAGGAGCGTCGGCAGCTTGTAGCCGTTTTAAGGGAAATTGCAGAACTCACCGTTGACGTTATGCCTTCCGTCCGCACAGAAAGCAGGTTTGCCGACAATTCTTTATGGGGTGCAAAATGGGCGCTGTCCGACGACAAATGCGCGGAGCAAATTATACAGATTATAAACGATACGTGGCAGGATATTGACGAACTGGTCAAAAGAGTTAATTGAAAAGAAGCCCCGCGCAGATTGCGCGGGGCGCTATAATTTTTTATTAATAATCAATACAACAACACGGTGCCTTCGGGGAGGGCGAAGTGCGGGGAGCTGACCTTGCGGAAATACATGTTCGTTTCGCGGTAGGTGCGGTGGAAAGTTATATACACGCGCGCATGCGGGTAGAGTGAGGCAATATTTTCTTTAAGCGCCGAATAACCCATCAGCTTGTCCGCAATGGTAAAGTTCAGATCGACGCACACGGTATCCGCGCCGTCCGCAAGTATTTCCAGAAGTCTTGCGCGGAACTCGGCAAGTATGTTTTCGTGGGAGCGCATTTCGCCCGCGCCGCCGCACATATCACACTTTTTAAGCATAAGCTCGGAAGCGGCAACGCCCGTGCGCTTGCGCGTAAATTCAACCAGACCGAATTTTGACATAGGCAAAACTTTGCACTTTGCCTTGTCCGCGCGCAGCGCCCTTTCAAGCTCGTCGACGATAGCCTTTTTGTGGTTTTCCTCGGTCATATCTATAAAGTCGACTACGAAAAGTCCGCCCAGATTTCTCAGCTTGACCTGCCTTGCAATCTCGCGCGTGGCTAAAACGTTGGTGCAGTAAACGGTGTGTTCAAGGCTGTCGTCACCCGTAAATTTGCCCGTGTTCACATCGATAACGGTCAGCGCTTCGGTGCGGTCTATAATCAGATACGCGCCGTTCGAAAGCTCCACCTTGGGGCTGAGCGACTTTGCAAACTGGTCGTATATGCCCTCCGAAAAGAACATATCCGTGCGCGGGTCGTGTTCGTAAATGCCGATTTGCGAAGTGTAGGTATAGGTGAGCGCAAGCTCCTTAATCGCTTCGTAAAGGCGGTGGTTGCCCACGTGAATTTCGTCGCCCGCGGTCATCATTAAATCGCGCAAAACGCGCATATAGAGGGGTGAGTCGCTGTAAAGCAGTTCACCGACCGGCGCTTCCTTAAAGTGCGCCAAAATATTCTGATAGAGTTTTCTGAAATAATTTATTTCGACTATCTTTTCGCTAAGCACAGCGTAGGGCGCGGCGGTGCGCACGACCAGCCCCTCGTTTTCTTTAAGCTGTTTCTTTGCGCTGTAAGTCAGGTTTTTGCGCAGTTCGCGGTCGGAAATTTTTGCCGAAACCCCGACAAAGGGAGTGTTGGGTAGAAAGACGATATACTTTCCCACGAAGGAAATATTTGTCGTAACCTTTGCGCCCTTTTTGCCCTGCGCCGCCTTGGTTATCTGAACGAGTATTTCGTCGCCCTCGTGCAGGTTAAGGGTCCGGGGGATATCAATATCGCCGCATTCCAGCTTGCTCTTGTCGGCGGTGAGGTCGGCAACCGAAATATAGCAGTGTCTTTCCAGCCCGCAGTCGATAAACGCCGCCTGCATACCGTTGAGAACGTTGCTCACTCTGCCCTTGTATATGTTGCCGATGACGGCGCCCGTTGCGGCGCGCTCGGCGCAGTATTCCGTCATAACGCCGTCTTCGCACATGGCGTACGTTTCAAGGCCGTATTGACTGTCAAAGTAGAGTTTTCTGCTCACTGTTTTTCACTCCTCAACCCCTATTATATCACGGAAAGGAGAATAATCAAGCGTTAATTAAAAAATAACTATTGACAGTTGCGCGACTAAATGGTAGAATAAGGGAGTATTAAATTTGGAGATATAAATTTATGAGATATGATTTCAAAGGCATAACCACCGAAGAACTCAGCTACAAGCTTAACAGAGTGCAGATTGCGCCCAACCAGAGACTGGACATAAAGCCCCAGTTTGCGCGCCAGGTGCGCAAGCCCAACGACAACAAAAAGCTTGTGTTCATTTCGCTTGCGGTAAAGATAGAATCGACCGAAAAGGAGCCCAAGCCTTTCAACCTCGACGTAAATATCGTGGGAGTGTTCGATCTGGAAAAGGAGGACTACACTGCGCAGGAGGAGAGGTCTTTCGTAATCGAAGCTACTCAGCTTTTGTATCCCTATCTGCGTTCGACCGTATCCAACCTTACGGCAAATGCGTTCATTACGCCGCTCAATCTGCCCGTAATCACGGGACCCATCTTCCCCGAGGACAGAGACGTTTATGCGTTCGCTCCCGGTGACGTGAACTGAATTAAATAATACGGATAACCCCGCGGAGCTTAAAGGCTGCGCGGGGCTTTTTGCTGTGCGAGCATAAGAATAACTTATAATAATGTTAAATAATAGCAACTTATGTCGAAACAAAAACGCTTGACTTTATTTTGTCACAGGTGTATAAT
>CAMWHW010000099.1 GCA_947174175.1 uncultured Clostridia bacterium
ATTCGGTCGGTGGACGACTCCAAGCGCGGCTGCCGCGGGGTTGCGGAAATTTCCGGTCCCATGCCCGACGCGGTTTTAAACCTTCTGATAATCGCCGTGCTCAAATCGTACGCGGCGCAGTTCAACGTCAAAAAAATCACGGTGGACGGACAGGGCGGCGTGCTGGAACTGCCGTCGGTCAACAGCTTAAAGGACAAAAGACTGTCCGCCGCGCTGGACAAATACGCGGGCGGCGTAAAGCTTGCCATGGCAAAGGTGGTGCAGATAGTGTTCGCGCCGCAGCAGTCGCAGACCAAAACCATGCTTGCCATGACCAAATTTCTTAAATTTGCGTCAAGTTTTGCGCAAAACGCATAAAAATTATTTGTCAACGGCGATTTAATATTATATAATTGATAAGAACGCTTTTATTTAAAGCGGACACCCTTACTTTTAGGGAGAGATAGGCTTGATTATGAAGAGTAAAAAACTTATTTGTATGGCTGTGGCGGCTGCGCTTACGCTGGGGGTAACGCTTACTTCCGGCTGTCTTGCAACCAATAACGAAGAGGACGTAAAGCAGGTCGTCGCAACCGTCGATATAACCAAGAACGAAAATTTCGTAAAGCAGTACGAAGATTACGCTTCCGCCGTTTCCGAGGTGGTTTTCGTAAAGCGCGATTTGCTCACGTCGTTTATGAACGGCGGCTATTCGTTGGCGCAGACCTACGGCTACGCAACCGCGTTCAACGCGATAAAGAACAACCTGGTTGAAAACGCTGTCTATTCGCAGTACGCAACCGTTGCGCTTTTAAAGGATAAGATTGCCAAAAACGAGCTTTCGCTCGAAACCTTCAAGAGCAAGACCACCGAACGGGAAAAGTACGAATACCTTCTGGGCGGCGAACAGTCCGAGGGCGTTAAAAAGGCTAAGTACCAGCTGTATTCCACGCTCAACAATCTTCTTGACGACGCGGAAAAAGACGAGCTGGAAGATGAGGACGGCTATTCGGGTAGCGGCACGCGCGCAGTTCCCGGCGGTATCGACACACTTAAAGAGGAGCACATTCCCGAAAGCTACGGTGTTTACACCGGCTATCAGGGGTACCTTCTTTCGGACGCGGGCGAGTACGAGCCGCTTGACGGCACCACGCGCCACACGCGCCGCAAGGCTTATGCGTCCTTTGTCAGCAGCTTGAAGAGCAATTACGTTCTGACTGCCGAGGACACCGAAACTACCGACGTTTTAAAGCTCAGCTACGTTCAGGATTCCTACGTTTCTCAGTTGCAGCTGGAAGTTATAAACGCCTTCAACGATATGTACGAGGAGCAGCAGGAAGCGCTCATCACCAAGGTTGAAGACGGCGTTTACACCTACGTCAAGAACGCGTACGACGGAGAGGTCGACGGACTTTTAACGACGCAGAAAAAGAACTATTCCAACGCAACCACGTTCGAAACGGCAATGGGCTCTCTGTCCGACACGTCGTTCATCCTTTACAGCCCCGCAACCGACGACACGGCGGAGCAGGAAGACGGAACGAGGGGAACTTTCGGATACGTCTACAACATTCTGCTTCCGTTCTCGATTTTGCAGAACCAGAAGCTTACGGCTTTGCAGGACTTCCGCAACAGCGACATAATAGACGAGAGCGGCTATTTTGCGGCAAGAAACCAGCTCTTAAAGCAAATTACCACGACCGACCAGCGCGAAGCGTGGTTCAACGGCGAAACCGACTATTCGTTCAACGCGGCGGAATACAACGAGGATAAGACCGAAAAGCTTGCATATTACGACGGCGGCAGCGCGGACAGAAAATATTTATTCTTCGAAAACAACCTTACCAGGACGGACAAGTACGAGCCGCTTGAAAGATACGCGGGTCTGTATTCGTACAACGGAAAGGTTTCCAAGTATACCGACGGCAGTTACAGACTTATTCCCGTAAAACTTAATATTGATGATATGCTTTCGGAATTTGCCGCATATATTAATTACGTACTCGGCACCGACAGCGTTCAGACCTATGCGGGCGACAAGTTCGGCGGCACGGCGTATTCGGGCGAAAACTCCGCTTATTACGACGTGAAGTCGTTCACGGTTGAAAACGACGACACCCAGATAGACTATTCCAAGTTGGTTTACGCAACGGGCAAGGTCAACCTCGCCGCAAGCAAGGAGGACGCGTTTGTGAAAACTTCCGACCGCTACAAGGCAATGTCGGCAGTCAACGAATTGCAGTACGCGTACACCACCGATACGGGCGTTCTTTCGCAGTATATCGGCTATTCCGTATCCGCTTACGAAACCTCCTATATCAAGGAATTCGAATACGCGGCGCAGCAGGCGCTCAGAATGGGCGTAGGCAGCTTCAAGGTCTGCGCGGGCGACTACGGCTGGCATCTTATATACGTCACCGATACGTTCTCGTTCGAAGGCGGCGCGGCATACTCTCCCGTATGGAGCAAGGAAAGAGTGGAAGCGGAAGGAACTTTCGAAAACCGTTTCTACGAGTGGCTTAAAGATTCGACTCTCACCAATGAAGCTTCCATAAAGCGTGCGGAAATTTTGAAAGATTTCAACACCGAGTAAGCGGTCAAAGTTTACGAAAAGGCTTATAAGGACTTAACGGAGCTCGGCTAATTAATGAAATGGTGGCAGGCGCTCGTTCTGGGGCTGACCCAGGGCTTGACCGAATTTCTGCCCGTCTCGTCAAGCGGACACCTCACTTTTTTGCAGAGGGTGCTCGGCATTGACATAGGCGGCGCGGAGCTGTTCTTTAACATAATTCTGCACCTCGGCACTCTCGTGGCGGTGTGCATAATTTTTTGGCGGGATATTCTCGACCTGTTCAGAAAACCCTTCAAAACGCTTTTATATCTCGTGGTTGCAACCATTCCCGCGGCAATTGCGGGCTTGCTTTTGGACGACGTTATAGAGGAGCATTTGATGGGCGGCAGGTACGTCGGCGTAGTGCTTGCGGTGTTTTTCACCGTCACGGCGGCGGTGCTGTTTGCAGCCGAAACGTTTGCAAAGCGCAGAAAAAAGGAGTTGCCTTTATGCTGGCGCACGACTCTTCCTATGGGCTTTGCTCAGGCGGTGGCAATTCTGCCGGGCATATCGCGCAGCGGCTCAACCATAGCGGCGGGCACGTTCGCGGGCGGCACGGCGGAGGACACGTCAAAGTTCTCGTTTTTAATGTCCATACCCGTCATACTCGGCAGTTTCTTCGTCGAACTCGTAAAAGGGCTTATCGACAAGGAAGAGGGGTTTGCCTATTCGTTCAGCGTAGCGGGACCGCAGTTCGGCTGGTGCATTGCCATAGGGCTGATTATTTCCGCGGTTGCGGGACTGTTCGCAATCAAAGTAATGCTTGCGGCAATAAAAAAGGCAAACTACAAGTGGTTTTCGCTCTACCTCGTGTTGCTTGCAATAACCTGCGTGGTGTTGCAGTGCGTGGGGCTTTTCAACTGATTTCACTTAAATTTGCGTTCGTGCGTTTAAAATTGCGCACGGGCGTTTTTTTATATATTGTAAATTCTATATACAATCACGCAAAATCTACAAGAAAACGCCGTTGTAACCGGCGCGGCGGCGTGATATAATATAACCGTAATACGGAGGCGGAGTATACTTAATATGGAAGAAATTCTGCAAGTAAAAAATCTTTCCAAGTCTTTCAGACTTTCGTACAAGCAGCGCAGACTGGAAGGCGGCGTGCCCATAAAAGTCGCGGTGGACGATTTGTCTTTCACGGCGTACAAGGGCGAAATTTTCGGCTTGCTGGGACCCAACGGCGCGGGCAAGACGACCACGCTGAGAATGTTGGCGACGCTAATCAAGCCCGACGGGGGCGACGCAATTGTGGACGGTGCAAGCATAGTTGCCGACCCTTACGCGGTGCGCTCCAAAATCGGGTTCCTTACAAGCGAATTAAAGCTTGAAGATTTTTTTACGCCCAACTATCTTTTCGATTTTTTCAGCGGGCTTTACAACGTTCCCGCAGAGGTTGCGGCGGAGCGCAAGCGCGAAATGTTTGCGCGTTTCGGCATTGACAAGTTTGCCGAGGTTAAGGTTGCCAACCTTTCTACGGGTATGCGCCAGAAGGTTTCGCTTGTTATTTCTCTCGTCAACGACCCCGACTTCATAATCTTTGACGAGCCGACGAACGGACTGGACGTTCTCACCGCAAAGACGGTCACCGACTTTTTAATCGAGCTGAAAGCAAAGGGCAAAACCATAATTCTTTCCACACACATTTTCAGTTTAATCGAAAAGCTGTGCGACAGGGTTGGCGTAATAATCGACGGCAAACTGGTCGCGATCGACACGCTTGCAAACCTGACGGCGGAAAAAAATCTGGAAGATAAATTTTTCGATTTATACGCGCAGACCAAGGGGGCAAACGAATGAAAACTATACTCACCATAATAAAAAAGGAATTTGCCCGCTTTTTCAAGGACACGCGCCTGATGCTGACCACGCTCATTCTGCCGGGACTGCTCATTTTCGCAATGTACTCGCTCATGGGCACGATTATGGAAAACGTGGAAAAGGACGCCGCTGAGGAGCCGTGCGCGGTTTACGTCGTCGGACTTCCCGAAAGCATGTCGCCGGGTTCAACGCCGTGTTCGACTTAAAGC
>CAMWHW010000100.1 GCA_947174175.1 uncultured Clostridia bacterium
GGGCATCGTCCGATGTGTATTAGTTTAATCTTTTAGCCATTGATTATTCATTAAATTTGTTTCTTGCCCCCCCCAGTAGTCATTTTGAACATCTTCATAATTTTGCTCCTTTCAGTAACAAATACTTTGAGTGTTGGAATTATATCACACTTTTTTTGTAATTTCAATACTTTTCGTCAAAAAAGTTTAAAATAGTGTAAAAAATTACACCAACCACTATATCTTGTGGTCGGTGCGGCTGATTATTTGGCTTTTTTCTTTTTAAGCATCTTCTTAATGGACGTGTGGTGTTCCTCCCCCGCCATAAGCTGATACAAATTCCTATGGTGCGCGCCCCAGGTAATAATATTCAGAAGCAGAAGGAACATAAACGTGAGCACTATGAAAACGTTGGTAAGCTGTTCGGTATAGCGCAGAGTGAAGATTACCGCCTGCCAGATAGTGAACGCGGCAACGCCGAGAAGCGAGCCCATAGACCCCCACTCCGTAAAGCCGACGTAGACGAAAAGCAGTATGAACAGCGCAAGACCGACGAACGCGAACCACCACGTTTCGCACGCGACGGCGCACCATAAAAGCCCTATCGTAGTGGAAATGCCCTTGCCGCCCCTGAACTTCATAGTTACAGGGAAAACGTGGCCGATAAGCGCGAATATCGCGTAGAAATAGCGCATGAAGTCGGAAACGATTATTTCCGTGCCCGCAAAGCGGTAGCCGCGGAAGACCAGATACGCAACGAGCACTGGAATTGCACCCTTTAAGCCGTCGCAAAAGAAATTGATAAGCCCTACCTTTAAGCCGTAGCGGCGCGAAACGTTCATTGCGCCGGGGTTGCCGCTTCCGACGGTGCGGATATCGTCGTGCTTGAATTTGGAAATGAGTATTGCAAAGTTGAAACAGCCCATAAAGTAGCTGACTATTGCGCCGACTACCAGCCAGTACCAGCTTTGCGAAAGGTAAAATTCCTGCATATCAGTCCGCCTTTTTCTCCCTTGTGACTATGCGTATGGGCGTGCCCGAAAAGTCGAATGCTTTTCTTATGGAGTTTTCCAAAAATCTTTCGTAGGAAAAGTGCATTAAATTGCCGTCGTTGACGAACAGCACGAAGGTCGGCGGCGCAACCGATACCTGCGAGGAATAGTAAACGCGCAGTCTTCTGCCGTTGTACGAAGGCGGTTCGTTGGCGCGCACCGTGTCTGAAATGAGGTCGTTGAGCGTGCCCGTGGGTATGCGGAAGTGCGCGTTTTCGTACACCTCATCCACCACCTTCATTATCTTTTCGGCGCGCTGTCCCGTCTTTGCGGAGACGTACACCGACTTGAAATAGTCCATAAACTTCAAATCTTCTTTAAGCTTTTCCTCAAACTTGTTTATGGTGTTGGTGTCCTTTTCGATTAAGTCCCACTTGTTCATGACGACGACCGAGGGTTTGCCCTGCTCGTGCACATAGCCGATAATTTTGGTGTCCTGCTCGGTCAGCCCTTCGGAGCTGTCGACGACCAGAAGGCAGACGTCGGCGCGGCGAACCGCGTCAAACGCGCGCATTACCGAATAATATTCAACGTCGTCCTCGACCTTGGCTTTTTTGCGTATGCCCGCGGTGTCAATTATGGTGTAATTTTTGCCGTCGTACGTGAAGCGGGTGTCAATGGCGTCGCGCGTGGTGCCCGCAATGTCGGTGACGATTGAACGCTCAAAGCCCAGAAGGCGGTTGACGATACTGCTCTTGCCCGCGTTGGGTTTGCCAACTACCGCGATTTTTAAACTGTCGTCCTCTTCCCCGACGTTCTTTTCGAAGTAGCTTACGCACTCGTCCAGCACGTCGCCTATGCCCTTGCCGTGCTCGCTGGATACGGGGTAGGGCTCGCCCAGTCCCAGGGAATAAAACTCGAAAACCTTTTCCTCGGAATATTCGTCAATCTTGTTTACGACGACGATTACGGGCTTTTTGCTCTTGCGGAGCATGTCCGCCACGTCGTAGTCGGACGTGGTGAGCCCCTCCTTTCCGTCCACGAAAAAGAGTATTACCTGCGCGGTGTCGATTGCCACTTCCGCCTGCTTTTTGATGTGCTTCCACATCAGGTCGTCGCTTTTAAGCTCTATGCCGCCCGTGTCGACCAGCGAAAAGTTCCTGCCGCGCCACTCCGCGTCAGCGTACAGCCTGTCGCGCGTGACCCCCGGTCGGTCCTCGGTTATTGAAATTTTTCTGCCGACGACCTTGTTGAAAAAGGTGCTCTTACCCACGTTGGGTCTGCCGACGATTGCAATTAAGGGATTTGCCATAGTTTTATCCTTTCCGTAAAAATTATAAATAATATGTGCAAAAAAGTAAAGCGGTTTGTGCTTTAAACGCACAAACCGCCACTAAATTCAGCTAAAAATTAAAACCAGCTGGCTATGCCGAGACCGACAAGACCGAGTATGCCGAGTACGAAGAATACCCAGAATACGATTCTCCAACCCTTGCTCTTATACTTTACGTAGTCCCAAGCCGCAAGCCATGCACTGATGAAAAGCGCGATTTGCGCAATGAACGAGCACGCGCCCGAAACTTTGCCAGCCCACGTAACGATTACGCCGCACTTTGCAAGAATGCTGAAAACGAAGCTTATCAAGCCCGCAACGCCCGCAAGCACTACGCCCCAGAACGCGCACACTTTGACAATCGAATAGTTGCTGGAACTAGTAGTTGTCGTTGTCCTTCTCTTTGCCATAAAAACCAATCCTCCACAAATTTATCAATGCAATTATATCAATACCGGCGGAATTTTGCAACAGTTTTAACACAAGTTAAAGCTGAGTTTTAATTTTTTGAGCACCGCCTGAAAATATTCCGGCAGCGGCGCCGTGAACGAAAGCCGCTCTCCGCTGGTCGGGTGCGTAAATTCCAGTCTGAACGCGTGCAGAAGCTGACCTTCCAGAGAAAACTCACGCTTTTTTCTGCCGTAAACGTCGTCACCCACTATCGGGTGGTTGAGGTGCTTTGCGTGCACGCGTATCTGGTGTGTTCTGCCCGTCTGCAAATCGAAGCGGCAAAGCGTGTAGCCCTGCGCTCTGTCTAAAACCGTGTAGTCGGTAATTGCGATTTTGCCCTTTTCCGGGGGCACCACCGCCATTTTCGTGCGGTCGGACTGACTTCTGCCGATATAGGTCGTGACCGTGCCGCTGTCCTCTTTGAGGTTGCCTTCCAGCAGTGCAACGTAGGTGCGGCGGCAGGACTTTTCGGCTATCTGCTCCGCAAGGCTTAAATGCGCCTTGTCGTTCTTTGCCACCACCAGCAGCCCCGAAGTGTTTTTATCTATTCTGTGCACGATGCCCGGTCTGATTACGCCGCCTATGCCGCTGAGGTTGTCCAGCTTGTACAAAAGCGCGTTGACCAGAGTGCCGTCAAGGTTGCCGTTGCCTGCGTGAACGGTCAGCCCCTGCGGCTTGTTAATTACGGCGACGTCGTTATCCTCGTAAATTATTTCGATGGGAATATCTTCGGGACGGGCGACGCACTCCACGGGGTCGGGAAGCTGAACGCAAATATTATCGCCCGCGCAGACGCTTTGCGAGGGCTTTGCGGGCCTGCCGTTTATCGTGACCAGACCGCTTTCGAAAAGCTTTTTAAGCGCCGAACGGGTGTAGTCCGTAAGCCTTTCGCTGAGCGCAACGTCCGCGCGCGAAAAATTGTTTTCGGCGGTAAACTGCTCGGTGCGCATTACTCTTCACCGCTTCCGCCGTCGGCCCCGTCGGTCGGCTGTTCGGGAGTCTGCACGGTTTCAGTACTTTCCGCCGTTTCCTCGCTTTGGCTTTGAGGCTGGTCGGACGGAACGTTTTGTTCCAGTTCCTCTTTTTCCTGCTTAACCGCCAACTCGCGCGCTTTTGCCGCCGCCTTTGCCGTCTTGGTAAGCGGGAATACCGCCCATTCGTTTATGAAAAGTATGTCAATGACGGCGTAAATAACGCCGAAAACTATCCAGAAGTCGGCAAAATTACAGCACGCCCAGCTTCCGAAAATGTTTACCCATACGAAGTCGCGCACCGATTGTAGCCACAGTCTGTCGATAAGATTGCCGAGCGCGCCCGCAGCCACCATAACCAGGGCGACTTTCAGCCCGACGAAGCGTTCGGGCAAAAGCAGGAACGCGGCAATCATAACGATAAGCATTATAAAGGTTAAAACTATAAAGAAAATTCTGCCCCACTCGGTATCCGAAAGGAAGGAAAACGCCGCGCCCGTGTTGCGGCTGCCGTGCTCCACGTAGATAAGCCCGGGGATAACCTTAAAAGTCCAGTTATACGTTTCCTCGCAATATTTCAAAACCAGATCGGCGGTAAGAAGAACGACAAAAACCGCAATCAAAATTGCGCTCACCTTACCGAAATGAATTTTAAATTTGAACTTCTTTTTTTCTGACATATCTAAATTATATCACAAGCTTTTTAACTTTAAAAGTATTTGAACGCAAAAAAATAAAGCGTAGCAAACTTGAAAACTGTTTTGTTATATGTAATATTATTTTATATGGATAAAAAATTTCACTACAAAGTTACCCC
>CAMWHW010000101.1 GCA_947174175.1 uncultured Clostridia bacterium
GATTAAGCCTATGCCCACGCTGCCGCTGCTGCTTATTCCGCATATGTTAAAATCCGCCTGCTCCTCGAAGCAATTTTTCAACTCTTCAAGAAATTCCTCGTTACTTTCCAAAATTACTATTTTATGCATACGCTTACAATTTTCTCCTCTTTTCTAAAAGTGAGGTAATTATACTACACAATTTTACATTGGTCAAGATATTTCCGTACAATATTTATTAAATATTATATATTATTTTGTACAATAATGTAAATATTTGTCGAAATGCGGCTTTATTGACATTAAAATGGCAGTTATGAACATATCAACAATGGCTTTCGTTCAATAATAACGCCCCTATTTGTGAACGAATATTGAACGGATACGACAAAACACGACTGTTTACGCCAAGTTCCGCCTTTATGCGCACACCCTTAAAAGCGTAAAAAAAGAAGGGCGCAATGCAGCAAACGCCGCATTGCGCCCTTTATATCTTATATATAATTATTTACTTCTTACCGCTTTCGAACCCGATAAACAGTTCTTCCAGCTTAGCCATTTCAATGGGTTTAAGAAGGTACGCGTCCATTCCCGCTTCGTAGGAGTTGTTCACGTCCTCGGCAAAGGCGTTAGCCGTCATTGCAATAATGGGAATAGTCTTTGCCTGCGCGTGCGCGCTTGCCCTTATCGCCTTGGTCGCCTCGTAGCCGTCCATAACGGGCATCTGCACGTCCATCAAAATACCGTCGAACTCGCCTTCGGAACTGTTCTCGAACGCTTCCAGCGCCTGCTTGCCGTCGGGCTTGACCACGCAGGTTGCGCCCACCATATTCAAAAGCTCGCAAAGCACCATGGAGTTGAGTTCGTTATCTTCCGCCGCAAGCAGCTTTTTGCCGCTCAGCGCGCTCAGCTGTTCGTCGTCGTCATTCTCACCGCCGCGCGCCTTCAAGCCCATAATGCAGTCCTTGAACGCAGTCATAAGGAAAGGCTTGGAGAGGAAGCCGTTCGCGCCCGCGTCCATTGCCTTTGCCTGCGTTTCACCGCGCTCGCAGTCGCCGAAGACTATCAAGGGCACGTATTCGGGCAACTCCTTCTTGACGTCCTGTATGGTTTGCAGACTCGTCTTTTCACTGCGCCAGTCGCAGAGCACCGCGTTGAAACCCTTGCCTTCCATAAGCGCCTTTTCGATACTGGACTGAGCGCTCTTTGCGTTCTTTGCAACGCTAACCGAAACTTCGGCTTTTTTCATAGCCCAGGTCACGCTCTTTGCGTCTATATCGTTGCCGCCCACGACCAGAACGCGCGAAATGCCGTGTTCCAGCCAGAACTGCGAATCGTCCACCTTGCTTAAAGGGAATTTGAAGGTCAGGGTAAACGTCGTGCCCGCGCCAAGCTCGCTCTCCACCGCAATGGTGCCGCCCATCAGGTCGACCAGGTTTTTGGCGATAGGCATACCCAGTCCCGTGCCCTCGACGTCGGTTGCCGCAAGCTCGCGCGTAAACGGCTCGAAAATCTTCTTGATAAAGCTTTCGGACATTCCTATACCGTTGTCCTTAATGGTGAACTGCAAGTACAGATATTTGAGCGAAGGGCGCGCCATCTGCTGAACGGTGAATTCAACCTTTCCGCCGTCGGGCGTGTACTTGACCGCGTTGTTTAAAATGTTGGTCATAACGCGCTTAATGCGCAGCTTGTCACCCAGGAACTCGTCCGCCTTTGCGTTGACCTTTGCGGTGTAGCTCAGCCCCTTGGCCTTCGCCTGGGGCGCTATTACCTCGTCAATTTCCTTAACGAGGTCGGAAATTTTGATTTCCGCGATATTCAGAGTCGTTTCACCCGACTCGATTTTGGACATATCCAGAATGTCGTTTATGAGCGTGAGCATATGTCGGCTGGTCAGCTCGATATGCTTGACGTGGTCGACCAGCTTGGCCTTGTCCGCCATATCCCTCTGCAACAGAGTGCACAGCCCGACTATGGTGTTCATGGGCGTGCGGATATCGTGCGACATGCTCGCAAGGAAGGTGCTCTTGGACTTGTTTGCCGCCTTGGCTATGGACAGAGCCTCTTCAAGAGACTGTCTTGCCTGCAACTCCTTGGTGCAGTCGGTAAAGACGACTACGAACTTTTCCGCATTGTCTGCGGCAACGCGGTAAACGTTTTCCTTGAAAAAACGGCGTTCCTTGCTGCGCCTGTGCTCGCGCCCGGCAACCAGCGAAATGCTGCCGCCCACGGGTATTTTGGAAAGCACGCTCATATCCACAACCTTGTCGTCGGTATACTTTGCGCCGCCTAAGATGGAAATATTTCTCCTTATCTCCCTGACGGGCACGCCGAGAACGCGCTCCGCGTTTTCGGTGACGAACTCCACCGCCAGATTATCGCACGAAAGCATTATAAAGACGTCGTCGGTACAAGTCGTGAATATTCTGAAAAGCTCTTCGTCGGACGAAGCTTCCCCGCCCTTTCTGCGGCGTGACAGTAAATTCTTTTTCATAAGTTACCTCCAATGAAAAAAGGGCTGAAATTCCAGCCCTCTGCCGTACACCTTACGGCAACAGCTGATTAAGCGCGTCCCAAACCTTTTCGTAGGTTTGCTTAACCGCGGGTAAAAGCTTTTTTGCCTCCTCCATATCCTTTGCGCGCAGCGCCTCGGTTATGGTGCAAACGGGGTCTTTAAGCCCTTCTATATTCAGGTTGAGTACTACGCCCTTTAAGGTGTGCGCCGCCTGGAACGAACCGTCCACGTCGCCCGCCGCCATCTTGTCGCAGAGCGCCGCGTAGCTGGTGTCGCGCTTGAAAATTTTCAGAAAAGCGGTAATGGTTGCGTCGGACGAAAACTTTGAAAACATAGTTTCGTAACCGCCGCCCGTCATATCGTAAAATTCTTTAACCGTCATAACGCCTCAATCTCCCTGGTCGTAGTACTTAATTTGCCTATTACGTTGTTAAGCGTAGATCTGTCCTCGTTATAAACTCCGAGAAGCTGAATTTTGTAAACGGTAAGCTTGTCGCCGTCCGCCCTCTTGTACTCGAAAGAAACTTCGGGGTTGTCGGGCGTAAGCGTTTCAAGGTATTCCATAGCCTTGTCGTAAGCGGGCATATAGAAATATTTGCTTGCCTGCTCTCTGTCAAGCGGGTCGAGAATTATATCCTCCGCAACGCCGCGGTCGGGGTTGGCGCTTATAACCATCTCGCCGTCGATATACGAATAGTCGAAGAACAGCCCGTCGCTGGAAGCCGTAAGGAATTTAAGCTTTGCAAGGTTCAGGCTGGTAAGCTCCTGCGTCTTGTTGGAGAAAGTGGGAATGTGATATTTTTCCACGTCGTTTGCAACGTACTTCGCCTTTTCCTCCCACTTCTCTGCGGAAGAAACGTGGCTGAGCGCCGCAACGATAGGCTTATATGCGGAGATAAGGCACTGAATAATGAGCGGATTGAAAGTTCCGCACTCGCCCGCGATAATCATATCCAAAGCCTTTTCGGGCGTGTATGCGGGCTTGTAAACTCTCTCGCTGATCAGCGCGTCAAAGACGTCGGCAACCGACACGATCTGCGCCCAGATGGGAATTTCTTCTCCCTGCAAGCCGACGGGATAGCCCTTGCCGTCGTATCTCTCGTGGTGGTATAAGCAGATATCGTAAGCGAATTTAATAAGACGCTCGTCCTTGTATTCGGTCAGCCCCTGAATCATCTTTGCGCCCTGCGCGGAGTGAGTCTTCATAACCTCGAACTCCTCGGGCGTAAGCTTGCCGGGCTTGTTTATAATCTCGTCGGGAATGGCCATTTTGCCTATATCGTGCAGCGACGAAGCGACGCAGATAAGCTGAATATCGCTCTTGGTGAACGTGTACTTATCGGTCATCTGCAAAAGGGTTTCGGTGAGTATGCGCGTTATGGTGTTAATGTGCAGAATATGTAAGCCGCTTTCGCCGTTCTTCATCTCCATAACGGTGCTTAAAATGTTGACCATCATGTCTGCGTAGCGGTGCTTTTCGTAAACCTGCTCGTTAACTATTTCCATAAGCGTGTGCTGTCTGTTGAAAAGCTTTATGGTGTTTAAAACGCGGTGTAAAACTACGTTGGGGTTGTAGGGCTTATTGATGAAGTCGGTCGCACCCATATCGTACGCCTTGTCTACGTACTGTGCGGTCGATTCGGTGGAAATGATAATTACGGGAAGATAGTTCAAATATCCCTGCTTTTTCATTGCCTCCAACACCTGGAATCCGTCCATATCGGGCATAACGATATCCAGAAGAACGATAGCTATATCGCTGTTATCCTTCCTGAGAATATCCAAAGCCGCTCTGCCGCTGTCGGCCTCCACAACGTCAAAGTCTGCGCACAGAATACCCTTTAAGATAAATCTGTTCAACTCCACGTCGTCAACAATCAATACACGTTTAAGCGCGTTTTCTTTTTCCACGATGCACCTCCGCCGATTTCTTCCTTATATTATTGTATTTTATATTTCGCGTTTTGTCAAGCGTATTTTCCCTTGACTAGCCGCGCCGCAGGATAGTATCATTA
>CAMWHW010000102.1 GCA_947174175.1 uncultured Clostridia bacterium
GAACGAGCACAATTCGGCAAGCAAACCTCTGCAATAATTTATGCCGTGCGACAGTCTGAATTTCTGCTTTCCGCGCACGATTGCGCACGGCGTTCCGCCCTCGTAATTTGAAAGCATAGAAACCAAATCGTCGAAATCAACGTCGGAAAGTCGCGTTGCGTTCAGCCATAAAATTTCCTTGCGCTTCGCCTGTGCGGCTTCACCGCCGCCTGCGCCGTTGTTCTTTTGCACGTCAAATTCCACGACGTCGTCCAAAATTATGCTGACTTCGGTTTCCTTGGACATATCAAGCTTACCGCGTATTTTAACTATTTTATCCGTCGCAAGCACCGCTTTTACTCTTTCATAAATCGCGGGGAACGCAACGCACTCAATGGAGCCGTAAACATCTTCAAGTGTTAAAAACGCCATAAAAGCACCGCTACTGCGCGTTGTTGTGCGTCGCATAGCAGATATTATGCCACCCATAGTAATCTGCATACCGTCCGAAACACGGTTGTAGGTACGGTTTCCGTCCTCATCTTCCATATAGTCCGTCAAATACGAACAGTTGAACGAACAGTCGTTGAAAGCCGACATATATTTTTCGAACGGGTGACCGCTTACGTATACGCCAAGCACCTGCTTTTCTTTGGAAAGCTTTTCCATCAACTCGAATTCAGGTATATCGGGGTATTCCACGTTGAGCTTTTCTTCGGCTATAATTTCGCCGAACAAGCTGATTTGCGCGCTGCTCTTCTGCTTGTTTATCGCCGCGGCGCGCGTGTATAGGTCGTCGTACACGGCGAACAGCTGCGAGCGCGGCACTCCCATTTCGTCAAATGCACCGGCAAGAATAAGTCCTTCGATTATCCTTTTGTTTACGACTCCGGCGCAACGCATCAGGAAGTCAGGAAAATCTTTAAACAGTCCGTGTTCGGTTCTTTCCTTTATAACGGCGTCAATTGCCGTCTGCCCCGAACCTTTAAGTGCCGAAAGCCCGAACAGAATACCGTCCTCTTCAACCGAGAACGCCGTCTTCGACTTGTTTATGTTCGGTGGAAATACTTTCATTCCCTTATCTTTAAGGTAAATGACGTATTTCGTAATTTCGTCTATCTTGTTAAGTCGGTTATTCAAGAGCGCGCAAATGAATTCTTTGCAATAATATCTCTTTAACCAAGCCGTCTGATAAGCAAGCGTTGCGTATGCCGCCGCGTGCGACTTGTTGAACGCATAGGACGCAAACCCTTCCATATCAGCGAAAATTTTTACTGCTACTTCGGCGGAAATGCCGTTCTTTACGCAACCTACGATTTCAGAACCGTTAGTATCGCTTACGCCGCCGTTTACAAATTTTTCTTTCTGCGCCATCAGAGTCTTCTTATCTTTCTTACCCATCGCGCGGCGGACCAGATCCGCTTCACCCAAGGAGAAGCCCGCAAGATTTTGGAAAATCTGCATGACCTGTTCCTGGTATACGGGAATACCGTAGGTGACTTTTAAAATCTTTTCTTCCTCGGGGCAGTCGTATTCAATTGGCGCTTCCCCGTGCTTACGTTTACAGAAATCGTCGATAAAGCGCATGGGACCGGGTCGGTACAAAGATACGCCCGCTATAAGGTCTTCAAGGCAGTCGGGTTTCAACTGTTTCATAAAGCGCTTCATGCCGCCGGCTTCGAGCTGGAACACGCCGTCGGTGTCACCCTCCGAAATTAGCGCATACGCGCCCGCATCCTCGTAACCTATCTTGGTGAAGTCGACTTCGTACCCCGTGTCTTCTTTAATATAGTCCACACATTTTTTAATATCGGTCAAGGTAACGAGCGCAAGGAAGTCCATTTTCAACATTCCCAGCGCCTCGATTTCCTTTGCCACAAACTGCGTGGTTATATCTTCTCCGTTTCTCGAAAGCGGAACGTTATCGGCAATTCTCTTACGGCAGATGACGACGCCCGCCGCGTGCATACCCGTCTGTCTGGGCATACCTTCAAGCTGCAACGCCATGTCGATAACCCTGCGCAGAGTCTGGTCCTCTTCGTAAAGCGCACAGAACTCGGCGTTGCGCGCAACTTTAAGCTCCGAAACTTTGCCTTCCAATTCTGCTTTTTTATCAGGGTCGCTCTCCGCGCGCGCCTTAGCTTCCGCAGACTGAATTCTTCTGCCGAGCAAATCACCTATGGACGTCTTTCCATCCATAATTTTAGTTACTTTGTCGGTTTCGGAATAGGGAACTCGCATAACTCTTCCGACGTCTTTTATAGCGTTTTTTGCCGCCATTGTGCCAAAAGTAACGATTTGGCAGACGTTTTCGGGGTTATATTTCTGTCTTACGTATTCTATAGTTTCCTCTCGTCTGTCCGTACAAAAGTCAATATCGAAGTCTGGCATCGATACACGGTCGGGGTTGAGGAAACGTTCAAACAGTAAGTCGTATTGCAGTGGTTCAACGTCGGTAATTCCTATGGAATAAGCAACGATAGAACTTACACCCGAGCCTCTGCCCGGCCCTACGGGTATTCCGTTTTCCTTTGACCAGTTAATGAAGTCCCAGACTATCAGGTAATATTCCGCATAGCCCATTCGGCAGATAACGTCCAGTTCGTAATCGGCACGAGAACGCTCGCGCTCGGTCACCGTACCGTAACGCTTAACGAGTCCGCTTGCGGTCAGACTTCTCAAATACTCCTCGGGAGTAGAGCCGTCGGGCGGATTGTACCCGGGAATAAGCGTCATATCTCTTATCGGGTAACCCTTTTTATCGAGATTAAACGCAGGTTCCGTCACCTTATCCGCAATCACCCTCGTATTGCTGATGGCTTTGGGAAGGGTCGGAAACAACGCCTTCATTTCCTCGGCGGACTTGAAGTAAAATTCCTGGGTATCGAATTTCATGCGCTTGGGGTCGTCCAGCGTCTTCTTCATCTGGATACACATCAGAACGTCCTGCATATCCGAATCTTTTTTCGTCAGATAGTGAACGTCGTTCGTTGCCACCAGCTCCACGCCTATATCTTCCGCAAGCTTAACGAGCAACGGCAACACGCGCTTTTCATCTTCGATTCCGTGATCCTGAATTTCGATATAGAAATCTTCGCCAAATACTTCCTTTAAGTACAGCGCCATCTCCTTTGCGCCGTCGTAATCACCCGCAAGCAATCTGCGCGGAATACCGCCAGCAAGACACGCTGAAAGACAGATAACCCCTTCGGAATGTTCCTTTAAAACCTTATAATCAATCTTCGGTTTATAATAAAATCCGTCGACGAAAGCCAACGAATCAAGTTGAACGAGGTTTTTATATCCCGCCTTATTTTTTGCAAGCAAAATCAAATGTTCCGCCGTGTTGCCCGTCTTGTCGTGCATATCGCGGGTCATATAAAATTCACAGCCGATTATGTACTTTATGCCCGCAACGGCAGCCTTTTCAGCAAAATGAAGAGTGCCGTACATATTTCCGTGGTCGGTCATACATACGGTGTCAATTCCGTTTTCCTTACAATAATCTATAAGATTGTCAATTTTACACGCACCGTCAAGCAATGAATATTCGGTGTGAAGGTGCAGATGCACAAATTCGGTCATAAAAATTTTCCTTATCCGTCGTAAATTAGATGAGCTGCGAAGCCATATGCGTAATCTTCCGCATTCTGTGGTTTATACAGCTTTTGGTTATCTGAAGTCTGTCGGCAAGCTCCTGCATAGAAGCGTTTTTATCAGCAAGGCGCGCCTCAGCCACCTCGAAAAGGTTTTTATTCAGACTTTGCAAACCTATGGTTTGCGCGATTATTTCAATCGACTTTATCTGCGCAACCGAAGCGGTTACCGCCTTATCGATATTTGAAACCGAACAGTTGCTAACTCTGTTTTCGTTATTGCTCTTGTCCTTACGCTCAACTATGCGGTTAAGCTTTTTCAGACAGCGGTCAGCCTGCATAACATGCAGAAGGTCGGAAATGACTTCCTTGCTCTTAATGTAAACCACCGCACTTTCCTTTCGCGCAACAGACTTTGCCAAAATTTCGAACTCGCATAAAAGCTCGCAATAATCACCTGCCGTTATTCGGTTAGAAAAAACCACTTCAAAATGATAACCGGTGCGGCTATAAGTCTGTTCCTCGGGCAAAGTACAGCTGCCGCCGCCTAGAAACGCGCCCTTTATATACGCCACCTGACAACACTCGTTTTTAACTATATTTTCATCAATACCGAAAACTAGAGAAATTCCGTCATCATGAATTTTTATAATACCCAGTCTGGCAAGAATATCGGGAGCGGCTCCCCCCATACAGACAAATTTAAGCTTATCCCTGCCTCTCAAAACGTCCACTCTGGCGTCCGAAACAGTCAAGGACGTTTGAAATACCGTTTCAAAAGTTTCAGTTATGAACTCGGCAGTGCGCTCATTTTCGGTAATAATTTCAAAACCAAGATTTCCGTCCGACGAAACTATACTTCCGCTCGTCCTGATAAACGCAGACAAAACCGCGATTTTACAGCACTCGCCTTCGATTGGCGTCTGAATTATTT
>CAMWHW010000103.1 GCA_947174175.1 uncultured Clostridia bacterium
GAATTATCAAGCGCAAGATGAGGGAACGCGTATGAACATTGAAGTGACCGCAGACCGCGAGCAGATGACCGACGAGGAAAAGGAACTTTTTTTGTGCGACCTGAAAAACGTTTGCGCAGAATACTTTGAAGCCGACGGAAAATATTCTATGGACGTCACGCGGACCGAAAAGGGTTTTTCCGTGTGCATAATATTCGACGCTGTGAGAATTAAAAAATTTAAAAAACCGCGTTAAAAAAGAGCCGACTATGAAGTCGGCTCTTTGCATAATTATTAATTTTTATTCAGTTTGCGTAGATGGCTTTAACGGCTTTTTCAAGCTGTTCGTCGCCGTAAGTGACGTCCCACTCCGCCTCAACCGTCTTGCAGCCCTGCCCGACGTTCAGCCCGACGTCGTGTATGCTGACTTCGCCCTTGGGCCAGTAAATTTTTGCCGTGGTCAGTTTGAGCGCCTCGCCCGTGAGCTGGTTGGGGAACGTCGTCTGCATAATTCCCTTGCCGTAGGTGCGGCAGTTTTTGTCCGCCGTTTTTGAAAAAGCGAGATACTTTTCCGAGAAGTCGGAAATATAAATGTCGCCGTAGTCGATTACGCCGTTGTCGATAAGCACGCCGATTAAAGCTTCGGAAGCGCTTGCCGTGCCGTTATCCGCAAGCATGCTGACCTTGGTGCCCGCGGGAAGCTGAGAGGTGCGCGAATATTTTACCTTTACCGAATACCCTTCCTTTCTGCCGTCCTTATAGACCGCAATCATACCTATCTTGTTGCGTTCGGGAAGCTGCCCCGTATAAACGCCCGCAATGTCGCACATTACGTCAACGTAGCCGCCGCCGTTGCCGCGCAAATCGAGAATGAGCGAAGTGCATTTCTGCGCGTTGAAAATTTCAATAAGCGAAGCCATTTCCCAGGCGGCGCCGCCGTAGAACTGGTCTAATCTGAGATAAGCCGCGCCGTCGGGGAGATAATCTATTCCCCCGTCGGTCTTTTTCACGCCCGAACCGTCGGAATCGTAAAAGACGCTCCAATGCGCGGTCGAGGTGTACATGGCGCAGTAGCTTGCGGTGTATTCGCTCTTTGCAAGTTCTCTCTCGCCGCGGTCGGTAACCAGAGTGAATTTTTCGCCATCGGCTAACGAATCGATGCAGGCGGAAAAGCCGTCACTCGAAGTTATTTGGGTCGTCTGCGAGCCGCGCTCTACCGCCGTCACGAATTCGCCTGCGCGCAGTCCGCTCCTGTACGCAGGGGAATTACCCACGACGCTTTCGATTAAAATTCCGCTCTTGCCCGAGGGGTGCGCGCCGTCGGGAACGTACGCGTAGCTTATGCCCACGCCGCTCTTGCTGCCGCGGTTGGAAGCCGTTACCGCCTTATATTCCTCAGCAGTGTAATAGTCCGAATAAATGTCCAGATATTTGTCGGCAACGTCCTTTAAAGTGCCGCTTAAAATATCGTCCGCGGGAATATCCTGATAGTAGTTTTCCTTTATGGTTTTAATTGCCCAGTCGAAGGACGCCGCCTGCCTGCTCCTGGTCAGACGCGACGTGATAAAACCGGCGAAAAACGCCGCCCCTGCAATGGCTATCGCAACCGCCACGGTCACGATAATTTTCAACACTTTTCTGTCTTTCATTTAAGTCCCGCCTCCTTGACGTAACAACGGTACAGAATAATAAAAGTGACGGCGTCCGAAAATTTGCAGACGTCCAGTCCCGTAAGTTTTTTTAATTTCGCAATTCTGTAAATAAGCGTGTTGCGGTGCATATAAAGTTTGCCCGCAGTGCGGCTTACGTTTAAATCGTTTTCGAAAAGACACAGGCAGGTTGCAACCAAATCTTTATCTTCGAAAGCGCGCGCGTAGCCGTCCAGATCGAGCGCGGAAGGTAAAACCGAAAGATTGTTTTTCTGCGCTTCGTCTATGAGTCCGCCAAGGAGATTTCCGCCCGCGGAAATGGTGTTTCGTTTCAGCATATCAAGCTCCGTTTTTTGCCTTTGGTGCGCATATATACCGCAATTAACGGCATTTTTACGCGCACGGGCGCTATATTTATTATATACCGTATTTTACGATTTATCAACCACTTTAAAACAAAAATGAATTATATGCGGACAAGATGTCTAAAATATTACCGTAGGACAAGCCGCGGAGCGTAAACGGCGGGCGTTTATACGCCGTTAACTTTGCCATATTACGCGGTCAACCGGCAAAATTTATATAAGTTTAAGGTAAAAAAATCCATATACGTCTTGACATACGCGCGCAATTGTACTACAATTAGACGTAGCTGAAAGTATTTTCGGCTCAACCATAACGGCGTCACGCCGGGCAACCGGCGTATTATGATAAACCTAACGGAGAATGATTTTATGACAGAAAACGAAATTACCGACGAAATTGCCGTTACCGAAAACGTGAACGACAACGTTACCGAAAACGTTGACGAGAGCGTTGACGAAGTAACGGAAGTGGTTGACGTACAGGAAAAGAAAAACAAGTCCAGAAAGATTACCGTCCTGGTTACCTATTTAATCACGGTCGTTTGCCTTCTTGCAGGCTTGCTGGTTCCGCTTTACAACTGGGGCTACGGTGAATTGTCGGAGAGAATGTTGCTCAGATACCTCCCTTCGATGCTGGACAACGTGCTTGCACCCTTTGCAAAGAAACAGCTTATTCCCGCAACCATTCCCTGGTTCCTAAACGTCTATACGGGCAAGTTCGATCTGGCTTCGCTTGCGTGCGTTCTCTACGCTCTGCTTTGCGTGGTTTCGCTCGTTATGATTATACCCGTATGCCTTGGCAAGAAGCACAAGAAAACTAGCGTAAACTGCGCGCTTGCGGTTGAAATCGCAACCATGATTATTACCGCCGTTTACGTCGTTTACGTTTCCTACTACCTTGCAAATCTCGGCGCTGCGTGGACGGGCTTCAATATGCTTATCCCCCTCGGCGGCGCGCTTATTACAGCTATCATTCAGTCGATACTGACCAAGGGCAGTCTGGGCGTTTCAAAGACCATCGGCATTATACTTTCCACGCTTGCGGTAATAAGCATACTGGATATCACGGTTTTCGTTCCCCTTCTCTCTTCGCCCCTGAACAGCCTTTCGGCTAAGCTTTACAGCGGAGAACAGGCGGGCTTCATCGCCGGTCTGGAAGCTTCCGCACACGCGGGAATTAACGGTGCCGGAATCCTTTACCACATAAAGGACGTCGTCGGAACCGTGTTCGGTGCGGGCGCTTATACCGGAACGCTCTACGTTCTCGTAATGCATTTATCTATACTCGTTCTGTTGAATTTCGCATGCGACGCAATCGGACTTGCAGTCGGCAGAAAGTATAAAAAAGACGGTCTGCCCGCACGCAACGCAGGTCTGAACATTTTCGCACTCGTAAGATACGGCGCGACTTTGGTATTCGCCGCGCTGCTTATAATACTCGGTATAATGAAGAAAGGCGTAACGCCCGGCATATACCTCTACCTGCTTGCCGCGCTGATGCTGTTTGCGCTTATCAACGCAATCGTACGCACCGTGGTTGAGTTTGCAAGAGCCAAGAAGTGCGCGACCAATATCGCGGACCTTGAAGACAACGTTGCGGAAGCACCCGACTTCGAGCCTCAGCCCGAAGAGGATGCAGTATATTCGCAGCCTGCTTACGAGCCCGTTTACGAACAGCCCGAATATCAGCAGCCAGTTGCGGAGCAGCAGCCCGTTTACGAGCAGCCTGCGGCGGCACAGCCCGTTGCCGAGCAACCCGTATACGAACAGCCTGCGGAACAGCAGCAGCCCGCTTACGAACAACCCGTATACGAGGAAACCATTTACTTGCAACCGCAGTATCAGCAGCCTCAATATCAGCAGCAGCAACCTGCGTACGAGCAGCCCAACTTCGACCGTTCGGCTTACGACCGCTCCGCATACGAGCGTCCTTCCTACGACAGGTCGTCACTGTACAGACAGCCCGCTTACGAGCAGTCCCGCTTCGACGACTTTGAACCCGAAGAAGAACCCGACTACGAGGAGCCCGTTAAGGAAGAGCCCGCTAAGTCCAAGGCAAAGCAGGCGGCTGCCGAAAAGCCTGCGGAAAAACCCGCTCCCGCTCCTGCACCCGCACCCGAAACAATTTACGTTTACAGCGGCGATACCGACGAATTCCTGGATACGCTTACCGATAAGGAAAAGGTTGAATTTGTTGAAGTATTCATCAAGAAGAGCAAGGGCACGGTAAACGGCGTTCCCGATTACCATATCAAGGGCGACAACGCAGACTTCTTCCCCGCGGTGTTCGTACACATCAACAGATACCGCGACAAGCTGTCCGACGCGCTTATGGGCAAGATGTACAAGCAGCTTGGCAGATAAATTCAATACAAAACAAAACGTCCGCGCGGCATAAACCGTGCGGACGAATTTTTTTATAGTAAATTATTTATTGACGGAAATTTTAACTGTTACGTTACCGCCCTTTATCCTGACGTTGCCGCCCGAAAGAGCGTTGACTATATAC
>CAMWHW010000104.1 GCA_947174175.1 uncultured Clostridia bacterium
CCCCCCCCCCCCCCCCCCCTTTTATTTTCAACCAGCAGACGGCACACGAGACTGCCTCTTGTCTCGTGGGCTCGGAGACGTGTACAAGAGACAGTTACGCCTGCGGGCAGGTCCTCGGGGTCTATGCCTAAGGTGAAGCCGCCTTCGGGGCTGTAAGTGCCCTTGAAGCCGCCGTTGCCGTCGTCCGTCAGACCGCTGTCCGCACCGGGCTTGATAACGGTGTCCTCAACGCTTACTTCCGCCTTGTCGACGGTAACGGTAAACGTTGCGGTGGTATCCCTGAACTTAACGGTAACCGTGCGCGAACCTGCGTTCAGGTTGCCGCTTTCCTGCAACTCGCTTTCGTCAGCTTCCAGCGTATAATCGGTCGCCTTCAAGGTCTTCTTTTCGCCGTTGTTATAAATAAGCTCTATTTCCAGCCCCGCCTTCAAATCGTCCAAGGCGTTTTCCGCGGTGGGATTTTTGCCGTCGGGCGCGGTATACTTAGCCGTCATTCCCGAAATGGCAACGTCCGTAACGGTGACGGTAAAGGTCGCCTTCTTTTCAACCTCGCCCTTCTTCCACACTACCTCTACGGTATTGTTAGTCGAAGAGAAGTTATCGGGGATAACCACGGTGTAGCTGTCGCTGTCCAGCGTTTCCTCGTCGCCGTTGTTGAACGTAGCGTCAACGGAAAGCAGAGTATCAATCTGCAAATCGTCCACCGTAGCGGAGCTATATATTGTGCCTATCTGCGTGTAGGTTGCGGTAAGCGTCTCCACGAGCAGCGCGGTTACGGTAACCGTCTGGGGGCTTGAAGTCTTGCCGCCGTAGGTCACGTTAAAGTTGCACTGTCCCGCAATAAGCACGTTCTTGTCGCTGCCTATAATTGTAACGGTGTAATTGTCCTTGGTGTTGTCAAGCGTCTTCTTGGTGTCGTTGCCGTCGTTGAACGTAACCTCTATTTCAAGATACTGCTTGATGGTATTCGCCGCCGCGCCTTCCCAAAGCTTGGTGCCAGCGGGAACGGTTACCGACTTTATTTTAACCTGCTTAACGCTTGCCACGCCGACAGTTATAGTCGTGTCGCCCGTAAGCTCCTTTTCGGTGCCGTCCACGGTGTACTTGTAAATAACTTCAATCTTAAAGTCGCCGTCGGTTATGGCAAAATCTTCGGGGAAGGAATATTCGCTTGCTTCCAGAGTCTTGCCCGCGCTGCCGTCGTTATTCTTAATCTTAACGGTCAGCTGTCCTTTAAGCGCGTCCGCACTCGTGGAGGTGTAAACGGTTGAACCGTCGTGCTCGACCGTAAGCTCGGCAGGCTCTACCGCAAGTATTTCGGGTATAGTCACCTTGCAGGTAACGCTTGTGCTGTTTTTAAGCTGAACGGTAAGCTCCTTATTGGTGCCCGCTTCAAGCTTGGTGCCCGTTGCAAACTGAATTTCGCTTACGTCCGCAACGCCGCCGTCCGTGCCGTCGTTATTGGTCTTGGTTACGGTTATCCTCTTCAACAAATCGTCAAGCTTGGTGGAGGTGTAAATATTGCCCGTGCCGCCCAGCTCGGCTTCTATCTTGTTGACCGCTATCGCCGTAACGGTAATGGAAGAACTGCCCTTCTTTACCGCGTAGTTTAAGCTTGTGGGCGTAAACGTCCAGTTATAAGCCTTGGTAGTGCTTAAAGTCTGTTTATCGTCCCAGGACAGAGTGCCCTGACCGTCCCACGCGGCAGGCGGTTTTATGGTGGGGAAGCCGCTGGTTGCGGTGCCCGCGAAATACTGCTTTGTGGAATTATCCTCGTTTTTGCCGTATTCTACCGTGGGATTGAACGGGTCTATTTCCTTTTGGTTTACGGTAATCGTAATAGACTTATCCGCGGTGGTGCCGTCCGTCCATATCTGTCCGTCCGCAAGCGTGAACTTGACTACGTACGAACCCGCGTCCTCTATTCCGTCCGTACCTGCCGAGGTTTTATCCACGGCGGTTGCGCCCTTTGCGGGCGACGTGTACGAAATCGATTTTATGGAATACGCGTCGTTTTCCAGCTCCTCGTCCCACAGACATTCGCCCGAATACGTTTCGGTGTAATCTTCGGGGGGAACTATTCCCGACTGCGTGAAGCTTGCCTTAACTATTTCGGAGGAGGTTCCGCCCTTGACAGAGTCGATAAACAGAACGGTGACCGCGTAGTCCCCCGCCTTGACGCCCGAGGGCAGATTTGCGGTAGCGGCTCCGCCCGAGAACGACGCCGTTGCCTGGACTTTACCTTGCCCGCGTCCGTTTTATCGGCAAGCAAAATTACAGCCTGACCTGTTTGACCGGATTTCGTCACGGTCACGCTGCTGGTGGTGAGTGATAATTTCGGCGCGTTTGCCGAATTTTGATTGTAGTTTACGTAGCTCGATGCCTTGGTGTACACCTTGTACGCGGGCTTGCCGTCGTTACGGGCGTTTGCCGCCACGGTTTCAACCGCCTCGAAGGTCGAGCCGTTTGCCGCGACGGACGCAGCCGTCGCGTAGATTACAGATTCCGGATTGAAATTAAAAGCCGGACGCACCCCGTAGGCGTACGAAACGTTAACGCCACACACGCAACCCGACGAAACGACAAGAAGCGCCTACGAAATAGAAGCTTAGCTGCGCCCCGCCGGACGAAGCCAATAATAGTCCGCCGCTTCACCGGAGAATTTCAGATAGTTAGAGGTTTTGTTGTTGAAGTTCTTGCCCGAACCCGTGTAATAGCCGGGATAGTAACCGGACGATTCGGTCCAGGTTGAATCTATACTTTTTGCGTACGTCAACGCGCCGTCGCCGAAACCCAGCGACGTATTGTTAATATCGTAGTAATCGAGTAAGAAAAGCTTGTCGCCGCTGGAAGTTTCCTGAACGCCGTTTGCACTCGTCTTTACCGCGCTTGCCGCCGTGCCCGTACCCAGAATATTCTGGTTGTACTTGCCGTTCACGCCGTACGCATTTGCGGTTATGTTGCTAGTCATATACTCGTATTGCGACTTGGAGGTATCTATACCCCAGTTATCGGTGGTGTAGCTGCCCGCCGCCACTACGGAATCTCTTTCGTCCGCCGTGGGGAACAGCCTGCCGTACCAGGAATCGTCCGTGGTTATAGTTCCGCCCGAAGTCGCGTTGGGCATATTGGTGCCCGTAACGCTGTTGGGATATTGACCGCCGTTTAAGCTTGCACGTATTTTACTGGTGCTCCAATACGCGTAGTTGGGCTGTGCGCTGCTGCTTTGGTTGGGGCCCGAATTGTATATTTCGGAAGCAAGCTGTTTGTCCGCCCATAAAAGCATATTGCCCGCACCATACTTGTTGTTGTCGCCCGTGTCCAGAACGCGCCACATAACCGGCGAACCCGAATTTGCGCCGTAGTATATGTATTCGCTCTGCATACCGGTAAGCGAATCGACGAAATAGCTCTGCGCACCGCCGTCGCCGTCCAGATTGACGATTGACGTCTTGGTAGACGCGTCCGCTTCCGCAAAGGTAGCACCCGCGCGGGGTGCCGTTGCGTACACGACGCCCGTAACCGCTGCAAAGCATACGGCTACGCCCGTCACCATCATTGCAAGTTTTCTGGTCATTTTGATTTTTCTCACAGTAAACACCTCTTCAGTCTGTTTTTGTGTCGTTTTCTATATTATATTTATCCGTATGCCTCACAAATACCGTTTTGGCAAACGCATTTTTTCTTAAATTGTAAGTGTGCCCGTGCTCTAAGTGCGCCTTGTAGCTGCGCATACGGCAGATTACGTCGTCCAAATCCATTGCGCCGTTGGCGTAAAGCTTTTTAATGCGCTTTAAATTGCTCTTTAATCGCTTTTTCGCACTGCCGCGCAAGCGCCGCACCACTCTGCCGTTGTTGCCCAGGTAGAACCTGAACCCCAGATACTCCACTCCCTGCGAAAGGGGCGTTATCTGCGTTTTGCGGTTGAATTCCAGTTTAAGCGTTTCGCTTGCGTACTGCCGCAGTTCCGCCAATACCTTTTTAAGATATTCCCTGTCGTGGTGAATAAGGACCATATCGTCCATATACCGCGTGTAGTATTTTATGCGGAAGCGCTCCTTAATCATTCGGTCCAGTCCGTCCAGATAGTAGAGCGCAAACCACTGACTGCTCTGGTTGCCCATCGGCAAGCCCTTGTTCGGCGTTTTTTCGTATCCGTCCACGATTCCCTGCAACAGTAGTCTGCCGCCGCTTGTGGGAAAGCGCGCCAACAGGTCTTTAAGCACCGTGTGGTCTATGCTGTCGAAATACTTCTTTACGTCTATCTTTAAAACGTAGCCGCGCCTGCCGTGCTTCTTGTAAAAGTCTGCTAAAAAGCCCGTAAGCCGACCTTGCGCAAAGTGCGTGCCCTTGCCCACGCGGCAAGCCGCGTTGTCGTATATCAGCCTCGGTTCCAGCCACGGGCGCAGAA
This sequence comes from uncultured Clostridia bacterium, assembly GCA_947174175.1. Taxonomy (GTDB): domain Bacteria; phylum Bacillota; class Clostridia; order Christensenellales; family Borkfalkiaceae; genus Coproplasma. The sequence continues at coordinate 4,412 of CAMWHW010000104.1, forward strand.
TTTTGTTGCATATGCAGTTCTGCACTACCCTGTCGCGGAATTTAAGCGCCTGTATTTCGCGCTCCTTAGGTTCGTACACG
>CAMWHW010000105.1 GCA_947174175.1 uncultured Clostridia bacterium
AGCGCGAGCGCAGGGAAGAGCGCGAAGAACAGCGCAGGCGCGAGGACCGCGAGGAACGTATGGCGGCTCGTATGGCTATGCCTCAGATGATGCCGCAAATGCCCCAGATGATGGGACAGATGCAGGCGCCTCAGGCGGCGGGCGTTGCCGTGGGCGGCGCTTCGTCCAACGAAATAGCCGAACTCAAAGCCGAAATGGCGGCTATGAAAGCAAGTCAGGATATGGCAAAGGAACTGGCCATCAGGGCGGAAATGACGGCAAGAGAAATGGCTTTGCGCGCCGAACAGAACGCCGTTATGCGCAGTGACATAAACGCCCTGCGCGGCGGCGAGCAGACCTCGGGATTCGTAGGCATATCCCTGGATAAGCTGACCGAGCTTGTTGAAAAGACGGTTGAAAAGGTGCTTGAAAGAAAGGAAAAACCTGCGGCGGCTGCGCCCGAAAGCGGCGCGCCCGTTACGGCGCAGATGCCTCCCGACGCGGTGATGACTACGGTGACGACCACCAAGATAGACACGACCAAGAAACCCGCACAGCAGACCGCGCAGGCGGCTGCTCCCGTGAGAACGGTGGTGCGCAACTTCGTGGCGCCCATGCCCGTTGACGACGGAAGGGTATTCGACGTGGGCGGCTTCTACACCCCCGCAGACCCCGTAACCGATATGGCTAACCTTCTCGGCGACGACGATAAAGACGAATAAGAAAATAGCCCCGCGGCAACCGCCGCGGGGCTATTTTTTTATCTTAAATATTATTTACCACACCCGAGAAAAGCGTCGTGTTATACCAGTCGGTAATTATGAAGCCAAACGCCTTGTCAAGTACGAAATCGGAATAAACGATTTCGTGCGGCTCGCCTGCCGAAGCGGCGTCCATACCTATTACCGTCACAGCCGCGCCCTCGATACCAGTCTTGTCTACCGTCAAATCGGTAACGTGCTGAATTTTCGCACAGTAGCATTCCTTTTCGGAAAGGGTTGAAAAATCGCAGGCGTCGGTATACTTTCCGGGGTCTTTAAAGAATCTATCCACGCCGAACTTTTCTTTCAGAACGCTAACCAGGCTGTCGTCGTACTTGCATTTATACTCGGGGAAAATGCAGCGCGTTTCGTATGAAGTATTGTTTTCTCTGTCGTAACCGCCGTAGTTCGTGATTCCGTTGACTTCCGCAATGGTCTGCTCGGTAAACACGTCGTCCACCGTGTAGCCGTCCTTGGGCAGTATAAATTTTATCTTGTAGCCGTCGGCAGTGGTGGTGAAGAAGGTCGAATACTTTTCCGCTTCCTGAACTTTTCCCGAATTGTAATAGCCCTGCAAAAGCTTTTTATTGGTTACGCTGCCGTCCTTTGCGGTAAATGCGTAATCGTCCTTTGTAAAGGGCAGGTCGTCGCCGTCCGTGCCCCATACAGTCTTTAAATACAAGGTGTTAATAAGCGTAAACAGCGTTTCTTCTGACAGATTGAAATTCTGGTCTATCAGCCCTCTGGTCTGCTCCTTGACGAAGCTGCGTATCGCGGCGTTTGCGCTGTCGTTGTCGTGTTTAAAGTCCGCCGAGTAGGAGTAGGCGTAATAGACGTTCGAAAGCTTGTCGATGCACGGCTGATTGACGGGTGTGCCGTCGTTTATCCAGATGGAATTGCTCAGATCGAGTACGCTTGTAATTTTACCCTCGTTCTTTATTTCCGATTTCAGGGAACGGTAGAACACGGGAAAATTGGTTTGCAGCTCCTCGTACGAAACGCCGAGCGCTGACAATAATTCGTTGCGCGTATCGCCGTTCGCGCACTCCGCGGCGAGGGATAGCGCCATAAAGACCGAAACGGGAGAAACGGTGAAATTTTCTTCCGACTTATATCCTTCGTAAACCGCCGCCGCAAATTTTGCGGCAAACTGCTCGGTCTTGTCCTTAAACTTTACGAAGCCGTCGTTTTCGCGTTCCGTGTAACTGAGCGGTGTAGCCGTCTGCGGTTTGCCAAGCTGTGTGCTTTTGCCCGCTGCCTCGGGCGAGCCGCAAGCCGCAAAGGAGAGCGCGCATACCACCGAGCAAGCGCAAAGAGCGAGTTTTCTGAATTTCATTTTCGTACTCCTTAATATTTTTGTCAAAAATATCATACCACAGCCGCAAATTTAAGTCAATAGGCGGAAGGCGCTTTGTGTCCGCGCCTTTTCAATTTATTTTTCCGTCGACCTAAACAGTAAAAATTCGACCTTGTTTTACATTTTTCGTCGCGAGAAAGCGCGCTATAATGCTTGCACGATGCAGGTTTACGCGGAATACGCCATAATAGAAAACTTCTGTATGGACTTCACTCTGCTTGCGGCGGCAAAGGCGGTTTCCAAAAATCCCGCAAAATATTGGCGCATTGCTCTCGCTTCCGTGCTGGGTGCGTGCTTTGCGGTCGTCTACCCGCTGATAGGGTTAGGCGGCGCGGTAGGAATAATCGTAAAGCTGGTTGCGGGCGCGGCAATGTGCGCGCTTGCGGGCAAGTACCAAACGGTTAAAGGGTATCTCAAATTCACCGCGGTTTTCACTGCGGCAACCTTCTTGACGGGCGGCGCGCTGATTGCGGTCTTTTCGCTTGCGGGTGTGCAGTACAAGGAGGGCGGAGGATATATACTTTCGTCCGTGCCGATCGGCATACCGTTGTTCGCCGCGCTGGTGCTTTTAATTGCCGCCAAAAGGATAAAGCAGAAGTTCGTGGGCGCAAAGTGCGTTGCGGCGGCGTGCAAGATTTTCGTGGGTGAAAAGCATGCGTCCTGCCCCGCGTTTTACGACAGCGGAAACAAGGTGTACTGTCACGGCGCACCCGTCAGCATAGTGCCGGCGCATATCGCCAGAAAACTGACGGAGGCGGAGGGTATAAAAACTTTCGTAGATATACATACTGTTGCAGGGAAAAGCAAAATTGCGGTATTTACTGCCGAAAAAATCGAGATTGACGACGGAAAAAGCAACGTTACGCGGCACAACGTGATGCTTGGAATTTCGCCGCAGCACATCAACAAGATAGTGCTTCATCCAGATTTATCGGAGGTAAATTAAAAAATGTTTGAAAAAATCAAAAGCCTGCTTCGCTCGATTTTCGGGCTGAACACACTCGACTACATATGCGGAACCGAGGCGCTGCCCCTGCCGCTGTCGTCGGAGGAGGAAAAGGAAAAGCTGACGCTTTTAAAAGAGGGTGACGAACGCGCGAAAGCCGAACTGGTGGAGCACAATCTGCGCCTGGTCGTATACATAGCCAAAAAGTTCGAAGGCACGGGAGCGGACGGCGACGACCTGGTTTCGGTGGGCACAATAGGACTTATCAAGGCTATCGATTCCTTCCGTGCGGACAAGAACATAAAGCTTGCAACGTACGCTTCGCGCTGTATCGAAAACGAAATTCTAATGTATCTCAGAAGGCTGTCGCGCTCCAAGCAGGAGGTGTCGTTCGACGAACCGCTGAACACCGACTGGGAGGGAAACGAACTGCTGCTATCCGACGTTATGGGCACGGACGCCGACGCGGTCTATTCGGACGTCGAGGGCGGAGTGGAAAGAGAGCTTTTAAAAAAATCACTCGCGCGGCTGTCGCTGAGGGAACAGCGGATAATGCGCATGCGCTTCGGACTTGACGGCGGCGACGAGATGACGCAAAAGGACGTTGCAGACAAGCTGGGCATATCCCAAAGCTACATATCCCGTCTGGAAAAAAAGATAATAGCAAAGCTTAAAAAGGACATATCCCGCCAGATATAAGCCGCATTAACGCGCTTTTTGCGAGACTTATCGTACATAATCAGGAGGTAACGTTATGTACGATAAAGTCGTTATATGCGGCGTGGAAACATCTGGTCTGCCCAAGCTTTCCAACAAGGAACAGGAAGAGCTTATGCTCAGAATAAAGGCGGGCGACAACGAGGCAAGGGAGCAGTTTATAGTGGGCAATATGCGCCTGGTGCTCTCGCTGGTAAAGAGATTCTGGTCCAAAAAGGCGAACGCGGACGACGTCTTTCAGGTCGGCTGCGTGGGGCTTATAAAGGCGATTGACAACTTCGATATTTCGGTTGGAGTGCGCTTTTCAACCTACGCCGTGCCCATGATTTTAGGTGAAATAAAGAGGTATCTGCGCGACGCAAACTCGCTGCGCGTTTCGCGCTCTATCCGCGACACGGCTTACAAGGTTTTAAAGGTTAGGGAAAAGCTGGAAGAGGAGTGCGACGACGTGACTTACGACCGTATTGCAAAGGAAATGAACGTTGCGGTTTCGGAGGTTGCCTACGCTTTGGACGCCATTTCCGACCCCGTATCGCTTTACGACCCCGTGTACAACAAGCAGGGCGACACGCTTCTACTCATGGACCAGATTTTCGACGTCAAGAACAACGACGAGGTGTGGACCGAAAAGGCGGCTCTGTACGAGGCGATAACGCGTCTGGGCGAAAGGGAACGGTCAATCTTGT
>CAMWHW010000106.1 GCA_947174175.1 uncultured Clostridia bacterium
TGATACGCTTATTCAGAAGACGGGGGAACTGGTTAACAAACTGTCCGAAAACGTTTAAAAAAATTCGCCGGGCTGTATTTTTTGGCGTTTGTCTTACTTTAATTGCATCGTTCGTAACTTTCAGTAGTCCAGTTAATGCAGACGCAGACGGCGTTGCGGAAATTGCTATGGAACTCACGCAAGGCAAAGTTATGCACGAAAAGAACGCCGACAAAAGACTGCCGATGGCAAGCACGACAAAAATTATGACAGCGCTTATAGTCGCAGAAGAATGTGACCTGGACGAAGTTATTACCGTGCCGGACGAGGCTGTAGGCGTAGAAGGTTCGAGCATTTACCTGAAAAAAGGCGAGGTTATTTCGGTTAAAGATTTGCTGTACGGTTTAATGCTGCGTTCCGGCAACGACGCGTCGTGTGCGCTTGCTATTCACCACAGCGGCTCAATCGAAAAATTCGTCGAAAGAATGAATCAACGCGCCAGGGAATTGGGAGCAAGCGACACGAACTTTGCCAACCCCAATGGTTTACCGAACGATCAACATTACACCACAGCGCGCGACCTTTGCAATATATCACGGCACGCCATGAGCAATCCCGTGTTTGCCGAAGTCGTTTCCACTAAAAATTACAGCGGCGAATACCGTACTTTTGCAAATAAAAATAAGCTTTTGCATAGATTGGACGGAGCGAACGGCGTTAAGACAGGCTACACGCAAAAGGCGGGCAGGTGTTTGGTTTCTTCCGCAAAGCGCGATAAAATGGACGTGGTCTGCGTCGTTTTAAACTGCTACGACATGTGGGACAGAAGTGAAAGAATAATTGAAAGCTGCTTTGATAAATATTGCAATGAAACGCTTTCAGCCGACCGCATTTTTAACTTCCGAGGCACGGAGTGCAAACTCGATAAAGATTACACTGTAACCGTCGAAAAGGGTAAGGAATTGAAATACGATATCTGTGAAGTCAAAGACAGACAGGACAGAGCGGCAATTGCCAAATTGGAAATTTATTGTGAAAATAACTTGATTTTCAGCCATAATTTGTATACTATTAAGTAAACGAATTTTAGTTGAAGATAAAGCTATGAGAATAAATAAATTTTTGGCGGCGTGCGGCGTAGCTTCCCGAAGAGATTGCGATAAGCTTATCGCAGACGGAGCGGTCAGCATAAACGGGCAGGTTGCGAAAGTCGGTCAGAACGTTGGCGACGACGATACCGTTACCGTCAACGGCACTGCCGTAAACGTAAAGAAAAACGAATATTATATTCTGAACAAGCCCAAGGGCTATCTGTGCACCGTGCGCGACGACAAAGGCAGAAAAACCGTTATGAATTTAATGCCGCCGAATATCGGCAGAATTTATCCCGTAGGCAGACTGGACTACGACAGCGAAGGTTTGCTTATCCTGACGACCGACGGCGAACTTGCCCAGCATTTAACGCACCCTTCGAACGAAGTTCCCAAAACCTATCTCGTAAAAATTGAGGGAACGATAACCGAAGCAGGGCTTAACCCCATACGAAGCGGAGTGGATATTGGCGGTTACGTCACTAAAAAGTGTAAAGCGCATATCGTCGAAACCAACAAGGCGTATACCAAAATTCACGTCACCATAACCGAGGGCAAGAACCGCGAGGTCAGAAAAATGTTCGAAGCAATCGGCAAGCAGGTTACGCTTTTAAAGCGTATCAAGGTCGGTGAAATCAACCTGCGCGGACTTGACCGCGGTGCATACAGAAAGCTTTCAAGAGAAGAAGTAAACTATCTGTTATCAATATAAAATAAGAGAAGCTTGTAAAAGCTTCTCTTTTTTATTTCATATTTCGTATAAGTCCGACGACCTTCCCGAGAATGGAAACCTCGTCAAAGACGAAATCTTCCATATCGTCGTTTTCTGGGTGGAGGATAAACTTGCCGCCGCGCTTATAAAATCTTTTCACCGTCGCACTGTCGTCAACCAGAGCAACCACGATTTCACCGTTTTCGGCGGTTTCCTGCTTTTTGACGATTATCATGTCGCCGCTGAACATTCCGATATTAATCATCGAATCGCCCTTAACGGTCAACATAAACATATCGTCGGTACCGAAAAGGTTGGAGGGGATAGAAAAGAAATCTTCGTAATTTTCCTGTGCAAAAATCGGTTCGCCCGCGGCAACGGTACCGACTAACGGAACCTTAATTGCATGCTGTTTTACGGACATTGCACGGCGCTTATTTTCGCCGACTCTGCTCTTTTCAATCAGACCGCGGTCGGCAAGATCGTTTATAATTGTAAAGCAGGTAGCGGTAGACGGAATATTGCAGCCTCTGCAAATTTCACGCACCGACGGAGCGTAACCTTTGTCCGCCATATATTTTTCAATAAAGTTAAGTACGGTATCGTCGTTATATTGCTTTTTGCTGCGCTTCTCTGCCATAAAAATTCCTCCGTACTTTGATTATAACATACGATATTTAAAATCGCAAACGATTGTTTAAAGTTTTGCAAATATTTTAAAAATTTCTTGACAATACGAGAAATTGAATGTACATTATTCGTGCAGGAGGAGATATAAATGAATATCGGCGGTGAGTGCGTTTTATACGACAGGCAGTGCACGGGGTGCGGTGAATGTGAAATCTGCGATCTGGACAGCAACAAAATCTGCGATAACTGCGGAAGATGCCTCGATATACGGGACGACGCGGTCATAAAAATCGACGCGATTATTACGGACGAGGACCAAGCAGGCAAATTTTAAACGACGAATTCGGCGAACTTGTCGGCAAAAATACTTTCGACTTTAATTTCACACTTCACACCGTTATCGGTGTATTCGCGTGAAAGCTCGTTTGCAAAACGCCTGATTTTTTCGTATTTGTTCAAGTCTGAAAAAGGAATAAAAAGTTCAAGTCTTTTGAAGCGCTCTTCAAAGGACTTTTTTATATTTTCTTTCAGCGCCGTAATTCCGGTGCCAACCTTTGCGGAAATTAAAATGCAGTCGGAAGGAAAAGCGGAAGCGTCCTCAACCATATCGCATTTATTCAGTACTTTCAGATACTTTTTGTTAAAACCAAGTTCTTCAAGCGTCTTGACCGTAGTCTCGAACTGCAACTGATAATCGTCGGAAGCGTCCGCGACAAATAGCGCCAAATCGCAGTTCAAAGCAACTTCCAAAGTCGATTTAAACGCTTCAACAATATCGTGCGGCAAAGCCTGAATAAACCCTACGGTATCTATAAGAACGTAATTTTCGCCGTCGATTTCGCACTTGCGTGCAGTAGGGTCAAGGGTAACGAACAGTGCGTTCTGCGACACAACGTCCGAGCCAGTCAAAAGATTTAAAAGCGTAGACTTGCCAGTGTTTGTATATCCGACCAAAGCAACGGTTTTCGCATTTTCTTTAATTCTGCGGCCGCTCTGCAACTGTCTGCGGCTCTTGGTTTCCTTTAAACGGTTTTCCAGATACTTCAATCTGTACGCAATGTGCCGTCTGTCCGTTTCCAGCTGAGTTTCACCGGGACCGCGGGAGCCGATTCCGCCGCCCAGCCTCGAAAGCGCCGCGCCTTTGCCTTTCAGACGCGGATAAATATATTTCAGCTGCGCGATTTCAACCTGAATTTTGCCCTCGCTCGTCACTGCGTTGCGCGCAAAAATATCAAGAATGAGAGTGGTGCGGTCAATAACCTTTCTGTCGCCAAGCGCCGCCGAAATATTCAAAGTCTGAGAGGGAGAAAGCTCCCCGTTGAATAAAATCGTAAGCTGCTCGATGCCTTCCAGAGCGGCCGCAATTTCGGCAAGTTTACCCGAACCGATAAAAGTCGCCGCATTGATTTCCTTGATATTCTGAAAGCACGAACCGACGTAAATGCCGCCCGCGCTCTCGATAAGCGCAATCGCCTCTTCGTGAATACGCTTGTAATTGTCGCCGAGTATCGGCTGAATTATATAAATTTTTTCAATCAGATCCATAATTTTTATTCGTCGTCGCGCCGCAATTTAACTTTTCCCGCAACGGCGCGGCGCGTGTCCTCGCTGATGGCGGCGTAGTGCTTACGCGTCGTGTTAACGTCCTTGTGCCCCAAAACGTCCGCAACGATATAAATATCCCCGGTCGCCTTATAAAGTTGCGTACCGTACGTGCTGCGCAATTTATGCGGCGATATTTTTTTTAAAGGCGATACGATTTTCGCATATTTCTGCACCAGATTTTCCACCGCGCGCACCGTAATTCGCTTTTTCTGAGAAGACAGGAAGAGGGCGCCTTCGCCGCTGTTATCAAGCTCGGTCTCTTCCTTATAATCTAAATACCGCTTCAAAGCGTCCGCGACGTCGTCGTCAAAGAAGAGAATGGACTTGCTTCCGCCCTTTCGTGTTACCAGAAACGAATTATCCTTGAAATTTATGTCCTCGTTATTCAGCCCGACCAACTCGCTGATACGAATACCCG
>CAMWHW010000107.1 GCA_947174175.1 uncultured Clostridia bacterium
GCTTATCATTTTATTTTCCGTTATAAAATTTGCAGTATTCTTTAAGGGTGCAGTCGGCGCACGCGGGGCGCTGCGAATGGCAGACGCGCCTTCCGTGATAGATAAGCCAGTGGTGCGCTTTGGACCAGTTGGACTTTGGTATTACCTTTTTAAGTCCTTCCTCGACCTTTAAGGGATTGTCTGCGCAGGCAAGTCCCAGGCGGTTGGAAACGCGGAAAACGTGGGTGTCCACGGCTATTGCGTCCTCGCCGAACGCAACCGACCATACGACGTTTGCCGTCTTCTGTCCTACGCCCGCAAGGCTTTTAAGCTCGTTGAAACCGCGGGGTACCTCGCCGCCGAATTTTTGCATAATGTCCGCAGAGGCGGAAAGAATATGCGCCGCCTTGTGGTGGTAGAAGCCGCATGAAAAAATATATTTTTCAAGTTCCTCCTGCGAAAGGGTGAGCATAGCGGCGGGGGTATTGTGCTTTTTGAAAAGCTCCGCCGTAACCTTGTTCACGCGCTCGTCCGTGCACTGCGCCGAAAGTATAACGGCAACAAGCAGTTCGTACGGACTGTTATATTTCAGCGCGGGGCGCGCGTCGGGGTAAAGACGCGCAAGTTCTTCCAAAATTTTGTCGTTGGTCTGCATAGCCCTATTCTAACACGAAACACGCCCCGTTTTCAAGCGGTTAAAAGCCTCTTATAAACATTTTTCCGCTTCTGAAATCTATGCGCATATAGCCGTAGAACGAGGAATAGTTTACGCGTGAGATGACGTTCTTAACTCTGTTTGCCGCGTTCTGCGGGAATTTAAGCGACAGCCCGCAGCCCACGTTCGCCTCCTTGGGGGTGTTGATAAGCTGCGCGGGAATATTTAAAGCCCTCATTTTCGTCATGCAGTCAATCGCCTGAGAGCGGGAGCGAAAAACCGCCAGAATTTCAGTCATAATTTTATCCTTCGTTTCATAAATTATCCTACTATTATATTACGCCAGGCGCGGCGTTTGTGATATAAGGAGCAACGCCGAAACGCGGCGGAAATTCTTTCCGTCGCTTATAGTTAAGGGGGAGTTATGATTTATTTCGATAATGCGGCAACGGGCGGCTTCAAGCCCGACGGCGTACTCGGCGCAACAGCCGCGGCGCTTAAAACCTGCGCTAATCCCGGCAGGAGCGGACACAAGCTTTCGCTTGCCTGCGCGGAAAGAGTTTATCAGGTGCGCAGCGAGCTTGCCTCGTTTTTCAACGCGCCCTCGCCCGACAGGGTGGTGTTCACCAAAAACTGTACCGAGGCGCTTAACATAGCCATATTCGGCACTTTAAAGGAGGGCGACAAAGTTGTTTCTACGGTTGCCGAACACAATTCGGTGCTGCGCCCCTTGCATTATTTGCAGGGCAAGGGGGTAAAGGTGGAGCTTGCTCCGCTCAACTCCCACGGCGATATAGATATAACCGCGCTTATCGACGCGGCTAACGAGGGAGCGAAAGCGGTAATAATCACGCTCGCTTCCAACGTCACGGGAACAGCGCCCGACATAACGCGCGTACGCGCCGAAATTCCGCCCGAAACCCTGCTTATCTGCGACGGCGCCCAGGCGTGCGGTCACCAGAGCATTGATTTGAAGGCGCTCGGCATCGACGCGCTTGCGGTCGCGGGGCACAAGGGTATGCTGGGTATACAGGGCAGCGGCGCGCTGGTCTTTTCCGAACGCTTCAACCCCTCGCCCGTAACCTTCGGCGGCACGGGCAGCGAAAGCATAAACCTTAATATGCCCGACTTCTATCCCGACAGACTGGAAAGCGGAACGCTTTCTTATCCCGCGATAGTATCCCTCGGCGAGGGCGTGTTATATCTCAAATCGCACATGCACGAAAACCGCGACAGAACGCTGTATCTCACCGACCTTATGTTAAACGGACTGAGCGCAATAGAGGGTATAAAGCTGTATTCCAAGCCCAACCACTTCGGCATAGTCGCGCTCGCGTTCGAAAAAATGCAGTCCGAAATGGCGGCGTACAGACTGTCGGAAGAGTTCTCTATTTGCGTGCGCGGCGGTCTGCACTGCGCGCCGCTTATGCACCACGCGCTGCACTCCGACGGGTTGGTGCGCGCCTCGCTGTCGGCGTTCAATAACGAAAGGGAGGTCGATTATTTCCTGCGCGCGGCGGAAAAACTCGCTCAGGGATAAATATATATGAGGTCGTCGCTTTTATTGGCGGCGGCTTTTCTGTTTCTCTCAGATTGCTTTCAGCCGCGCAATAATGCCTTTCAGCCTCTGCCGCTTAAAGCCGTCCAGAAGGGGCGCAAGCGTGTTGTAGAAATTGTCCAGGTCGGCGTTGGTCAGCGTGCCGTCGCGCTTGCCCTGTTCGGCCTGCGCGATAATGGTCTGAAAAATCTGCGCCTCGCTCTTACCTTCGAACGCTTTTGCAAGCATTGCCGCCATATTGACCGTCTGGTTGACGTTGGCGTTGCCCGAAGAGGCTGCGTTATCAGTGCCCCCCGACTTCGCACCGGTTGCACCGGCGCCGTTTTGCGAATAACTTTTAAAGTCCTTCATTCAGCCCTCCGCATATAATGGAATAAGCCGCCAAGCAACGGCTTTTATACAGTTTATGACGGAGGGTCAAATTATGCAACTACTCGTTCTCGTGCTTATGCTTATGATGTCGGGCAAAAACGCGAATATCAAGGAGCTTCAACCCATTCTGGAAAGCATAGGCGGACAGGAAGCGGCGGGCGCCTTAAAACAGGCGGAGGAGCTTTCGGGCGTGATATCCGCGGTGCAGTCGCTTTCGGCAATGGCTCAGCCCGCGGCGCAGGCAAAGGCGGACGGCGCGGAGGAATGGACCAAGGGCGGCTATCCGCTTGCGCCCATTGCCAACATTGCCGACGAGCGCATTACTTATTGTCTGTCGCGTTACATAGCGTTAGGTGAGTGATTAGCGGTATTGCAATTTTAATATTATTGTGATACAATAAACTTATGAAAATAGGTATATCCACGGCGGCGCTCTTTCCCGAAAAGCATACCGAGGAAGCGGCGCGCATAATTAAATCGCTGGGTGCGGAGACGGCGGAGGTGTTTTTCTCCACCTTCTACGAATACCGTCCCGAATTTTCCAAGGCGCTTGCGCCCGACCTTAACGGGCTGGAAATAAACTCCGTGCACGTAATGCCGCTCAATTTCGAGTGCAACTTTTTCAATACCACGCGCAGGGTGCGCGGCGACGGCTTTTACTGGCTTGACCAGGTTGCGCGTTCGGCGCAGCTTCTCGGCTGCCGTAACTATACTTTTCATGGTTTCGTAAAGGCGGGCGACGGCAGGGACGATATGCGCTTTATCGGCGAGCGTATTGCCGAAGCTCACGGCTTTGCGCGCGGTTACGGCTTGAATATGTGCCTGGAAAACACCGCGCACTACGCCTATAACCGCCCGGGGTTTTTCCGCGAACTGAAAAACTACTGTCCCGACCTTTGCGGCGTGTTCGATTTAAAGCAGGCGCGCAGGAGCGGCTATCCCTGGCAGGCGTATATTGCGGATATGGAGGGGGCTATTGCCTACGCGCACCTTTCCGATATGGACGAAAACGGCAGAATGTGTCTGCCCGGTAAGGGAATTTACGACTTTTCGGAAATTTTAAAGCGCATGAAGGGCGCGGGGTTTGACGGCGCTCTCATACTCGAAGCATACCGCGGCGACTACGGCGCGTTCGAGGAACTGAAAGCTTCCGTCGACTATCTGAAAGAACTCGCGGATAAGATTAAATAATATATATTACGGAATAGCCCCGCGCGTTTGGAGCGCGCGGGGCGTTTTTTTGTTACTTAATACCGTTTTGCGGTAATAATTTTCACTTGTCAAAAAAGGTTGAAAAAATAAAAATATTTTAAAAAAATGCTTGACTTATCATTTGCGTTTTGTTATCATATAAAAGCTGTCGACTACGACAGCATGGTTTTTCTTACGGAAAACCGCCCTCAACTTTAGTTGGGAAACGAAGATTGACAACTGCATAGAGAAGAAAATAAAACAAGTACAAAAGGCAATTTTATTTAAGATTGATTTAAGGTTAATACGAAAAAGAGGTTACCAATTTTAAGGAAGCTTCCGAACTGTAAAAAACGAAAATTAGTCGAGTTAAAGTTCATAGAATTTTTGTGGAAAGTTAAAAAATCGAAACTCAGAAAAAAGCGAAAAAAATGCTAAATTGAGAAGAAAGTTCAAGCTACAAAGAGCATTGAGGTGGATGCCTTGGTACATGGCGCCGAAGAAGGACGTGACAAGCTGCGAAAAGCTGCGGGGAGGAGCAAATATCTTGAGATCCGCAGATATCCGAATGAGGGAACTCAATACGGGTAATACCGTATTATCCATACCTGAACACATAGGGTATGAGAAGGGAACCCGGGGAACTGAA
>CAMWHW010000108.1 GCA_947174175.1 uncultured Clostridia bacterium
AAAATACTGTCTTAAATCAATAGTGATAATTTTCAGCGTAGCAAGCCCGTATTTACCGCTATAAAATAAACGCTTTGACGATTTTTCCCGCCCAGCCGATAATGGACGGCACCGTGGAGTCAATAAGCTCTTTAACCTGAACACGGAGTTCGTCAGTCAATTTGCCGACGTGCGAAAACGTACTGCCGACAGCTTTGGTACCGCCGATAGCTACGGCACCGCGGGCATGTCCGCCGATTGCAACGTAACGCCCGACGGCAAGCGCGCCAACCGAAACGTCGCCTATTGCTACCGCGCCGAGGGCAAACACGCCTATACTGATGGCGCCGACTGAGTATATCCCCGCAGAGACCGTCCCCACACTGAATAGCGCCGCGCTAAACAGTCCGACTGAAAACAACAACCCCAGCGAGAGCGTACCACACGAAATCAAACCGAGCGCAAGTACGCCGACGGAAATTACCCCGCGCGCCTGCACGCCTACCGCAATTATTCCTTGCGCCTTGACGCCGATTGCTATTATACCCTTAGCGTTTTTTGCAACGTGCCAAAGAGGCAAACCCCAAAGAGTTTTTTTACTTTTATGTTCTTTGGCGACTCTTCTTTCTTTTTGTTGTTCACCGTTATTTTCGGTCGCGTGCTGTTTTTGGGTTTCGCCGTCGCGCAAAAGATAGTCGAGTGAACAATTAAACAGCTCCGAAATTTTTATTAATTTTTCGGTTTCTGGATACGCAGTGTCGCTTTCCCATTTACTTATTGACTGGCGTGATACTCCAAGATAATCTGCATGCTGTTCCTGCGTTACGTTGTTTTCTCTGCTCAATTTCGAAAGTTTATCCCCAACAGTCATTTTTATATACTCTTTTTAAATTTGCTGAATAAATTATAACGGAACGCTTTGCCGCAAGCCACCAACCGCAGGGTTCTAAACGTAAACTTACAGTTGCATTTTATACAAATTTAAAAAGCGGGCAAATTACTGCCCGCTTTACCTTATTTTTCTATTTAATTACTTCTTGGCGTCGGACTGAGCAACGACTTCTACCTTATCGTAGTAGCCGCAGTTTTTGCAGACCCTGTGCGCCTGCATAAGCTCGTGACAATGAGGGCACTCTACAAGCGTAGGAGCCGAAGCCTTATAGTTAGCGAATCTCTTATTCGTTCTGCTCTTGGACTGTTTTCCCTTGGGTACTGCCATTATCTATCACCTCTCTATATTTGTCTTAGTTGAATTTGCCGCCTTTGCAGTCCTCTTTGCAAAGCAAAACTTTGGGCTGACTGAAAAGCAATGCGTCGTTTACGGCCGTCGATAAGTCGAGCCTGTTGCCGTCGTAGACGTAGTTGTCGCAATCGTCTTTATCGGTTACGAACAACACGTCGGTTGAATATTCGACGGGCTTTTGCGCGTCCGCAAGACAGTAACTGCACGAACCGACGAGAAGATAAGAAATCTTTAAGGTTACCTCTACCTCGTCATTTTCGAAAATTTCGTAATCGCCCGTTACTTTTACGCCGCCATCGATACGGCATAACGGAATCAATATACTTTCCTGCGGCGGCTGATATTCGAACGAAAATTCGCCCGTGTAAGCAGCCCTTGCCATTAGCTTTTTAATCTCTAATATCATATTCTGAGCCGACTACACGATTATATATTACGATTGCGCGCTTTGTCAACTCAAAACGCGCCGTAATTGCGCTTTTTTATAAAAGTTCCGCCGTTTCTCTTGCGATTACAAGCTCTTCGTTCGTAGGAATTACGAGCACCTTAACCTTGCTGCCCTTGACCGACACTTCGTGTATGCCGTCGACGCGCTTAGCGTTTTCCGCCTTGTCAAGCTGTACGCCCAAAAATTCCAGTCCTTCGCAAACGCCTTCGCGAACGCCGGGCGAGTTTTCGCCGATACCTGCGGTGAATACTATGCAGTCAAGTCCGCCCATAGCCGCAGCGTAGGAGCCGACGAATTTTTTGGTCTGATAATTGAACATATCCAAAGCGAGAGCGCACCTTGCATTGCCCTCCTTTGCTCCGTTGTCCAGGTCGCGGAAGTCGGAAGAAACGCCCGAAATACCCGCAACGCCGCACTGCTTGTTGAGGTAGGTTACCATATCAGCCTGGTTCAAGCCCTTCTTTCTTGCAAGGAACTCGACCGCCGACGCGTCGATACAGCCCGAACGCGTACCCATAAGCACGCCGTCCAAGGGGGTAAAGCCCATGGAAGTATCCACGCACTTGCCGCCGTCAACCGCCGAAATGGACGAACCGTTGCCGAGATGGCAAGTTACGATTTTCAGTTCGGAAGGCTTTTTGCCGAGGTACTTTGCCGCTTCCGCCGAAACGAACTTGTGGCTAGTGCCGTGTGCACCGTACTTTCTTACGCCGTAGTCCTTATAGTCTTCGTACTTGATGCCGAACATATACGCCTTTTCGGGCATGGTCTGGTGGAACGACGTGTCGAACACGAGAGCCATGGGCGTTTTGGGCATAACCTCTATGCACGCCTTTAAGCCGGTTGCCGCCGCAGGATTGTGCAGAGGCGCAAGTTCGAAAGTCTTTTCAAGCGTCTTTAAAACTTCGTCGTTTACGAGCGTGGGCTTTTTGAAGTATTCGCCGCTGGCAACTACTCTGTGACCTACCGCGCCGATTTCGTTCATCGACTTGATAACGCCGATTTCATTATCCTGCAATGCGGAAAGCACAAGCTCGATTGCAACCTTGTGGTTGGGCATGTCCTGGGTATAAACTTTTTCCTTACCGTTGCCCTTTGCCTTTAAAAGGGAACCGGGGATACCTATTCTTTCAACGCCGCCCTTTGCAAGCACGGCTTCTGTTTCCATGTCGATAAGCTGATATTTAAGTGAAGAGCTTCCTGCGTTAACTACCAATATTTTCATTTCGAATTACTCCTTGTAATTATTCAGCCTGCAATGCAGTAACTGCAACCGTTGCAACGATATCTTCAACGTTGCAGCCGCGCGACAAATCGTTCAGAGGTCTTGCAAAGCCCTGGCAAACGGGACCGATTGCCATATAACCGCCGAAACGCTGCGCGATTTTGTAGCCGATGTTGCCCGCGTTGATGTTGGGGAATACGAATACGTTTGCGTGACCCGCAACCTTGGAGCCGGGAGCTTTAAGCTGACCTACTTCGGGAGCGACTGCCGCGTCGAACTGGAATTCGCCGTCGAGCGCAAGCTCGGGAGCCATCTCCTTTGCAAGCGCGGTTGCCTCCTGCACCTTGGGAACGGACTTGAAGAACTTGTCGTCGTTGCCGCTTCCCTTGGTCGAGAACGAAAGCATTGCAACTCTGGGTTCGATGCCTGCGATTGCCTTTGCCGTCTTTGCGGAGGATACCGCTATGTCGGCAAGCTGCTGTGCGTCGGGTTCGATATTGATTGCGCAGTCGGCAAATACCGCTACGCCGTCGGGGTTGTATTTATTTTCACCTTCGGGTGCTATCATTATGAAGCAGCTGGATACGGTCTTGATTCCGGGTGCGGTCTTGACTACCTGCAAGCCGGGACGAAGCGTGTTCGCGGTTGAATGGCATGCGCCCGAAACGTAACCGTCCACGTCGCCCGCTTTGAGCATGAGCGCGCCGAACATGGTTCTGTCCTTAGCCTGCTCCGCCGCCTGCTCCTCGGTCATACCCTTTGCCTTTCTTGCTTCGTACAAAATAGCCGCGTACTTTGCGGTCTTGTCCGAGGTGAGGGGGTCGATAAGCGTAACGCCCGTAAGGTCAACGCCGGGCGCGACCTTAGCGCACTCCTCCTTATTACCTATAAGAACTATCTTGGCAATGCCTTCCTTGGTTATCTTAGCCGCAGCTTCGACGACGCGCTTGTCCTCGCCCTCGCACAGAACTATGGTCTTTTTGCGTGCGGCAGCCTTTGCCTTAATCTCTTCAAGTAATCCCATATCAAAACTCCTTAAAATGCTTTATTTATCCGCGTTTATGCTTTATAATATAAATCAAACGACAGATTATTGAACGGTATCATTATATAATAAATTTTTGCGGTTGTAAAGATTAAAATGGAAATTTGTGCTATTATTTGTGAATTTAATCCCTTTCATAACGGTCACGCATATTTACTGCGGCGTGCGCGTGAGTTGAGCGGCTGCGGCGCAGTGCTGTGCGTTATGAGCGGAAGTTTTACGCAGCGCGGAGAAATATGCCGCACGGACAAATTTTTGCGCGCAAAGCACGCTGTTTTATGCGGTGCGGACGCCGTCGTGGAACTGCCCGCACCCTTTGCCGTTGCGCCCGCGGAAATATTTGCAAGGGGCGCGGTGAATACTATTTCGTACTTACAGCAGCTTAACTGCGTTGCGTTCGTGTGCGATCGCAGCTGCGAGGACGGAGAAAAATTTGAAAGTGCCGCCAGAATTCTGTCTAGCG
>CAMWHW010000109.1 GCA_947174175.1 uncultured Clostridia bacterium
AGAGCTTCACAAGGCTATTCGTGGGCATCTTAAGATGTTTATAAGAGAGAGTAATAAACGAGAACACGACCGCCGCCGTTATGCCCGCGCTTGCCGCCGCAAGGCTTCCCGTCACCGCGTAGAAAAACCCCTTTTCCGCACCTTTAATTGCGCCGTTTGCAAGCAGGTAGCCAAAGCCCGAAATGGGCACCGTTGCGCCCGCGCCCGCAAAATCGACGAGCGGCTGATACACACCTATCGCCGTCAGCACTACGCCCGCAAGCATAAAGTAAACGAGTATTTTACCCGCCGTAAGGTCGGTGAAATTTATTACTATCTGCGCGATAACGCAGATAGCGCCGCCCACAGCAAAAGCCTTTACAAAGCCTAAAATTATGTTTAACACTTCCATTCCCATATGATTTGCCCCCGTAATATGCCCTTTACACTTCCAGCTGCACCGCGTGCGATATGCAGGGAATAGACTCCCCCTGCCCCGAAGAAACGGTGGAAAGCAGCGCGCCCGTCGCGGCGAAAAGCACGCGCTTGTACTGTCCCAGCTTCATCTTGGTAAGGATATAGGAATTAAGCACTACCGCACTGCATCCCGCGCCGCTGCCACCCTGAAATTCGTCCTCGATAACCTTGTAAATAATCTCGCCGCAGTCGACGTGTTTTTCGGAAATATCGAACCCCTTTTCCCAGGTCAGGTCCTTTAAGATACGCGAACCCAGCGCACCCAAATCACCCGACAGAATCAGGTCGTAATCTTCGGGCGAAGTCTCGGTATCGCGGAAGTGACGGATAAGCGTATCCGCGCAGGCAGGCGCCATAGCCGCGCCCATATTATTGACGTCTGTCACGCCGAAGTCCACCACCTTGCCCATAGTTCCGTTGACGATTTTCACGCCGTCGCCGTTATCCGAAATAAGACACGCGCCCGCACCCGTAACCGTCCACTGCGCCTGCGGAGGACGCGTCGTGCCCTGCTCCAAGGGATAGCGGTACTGCCTTTCCGCCGAAGCAAAGTGACTGCCCGTCGCCGCAACCGCGCGGTGACAGTAGCCCGCGTTTACCATCGACGAAGCCAAAAGCATACTCTCGCTCATAGTCGAGCAAGCCGAGTACACCCCCAGAAAGGGAATATCGAAATCGCGCGCGGCAAAGCTTGCCGAAATAATCTGGTTTAAAAGATCGCCCGAAAACAGCACGTCGATTTCCTCGCGCTTGAACCCGCCGTTCTTAATCGCGCCGTCGATAACGTTGGAAAGCATTTTGCACTCCGCCTTTTCAAAGGTGCTTTCGCCGTACATATCGTCGGAAAGCGCGGTCTCCACGTACTCTCCTATAATGCCCGCGCACTCCTTGGGACCTGCCACGGACGAGGTTGAAATAATGCGCGGCGCATTGTTGAAAAACACAGTGTGCCCGCGTAAAAGTTTACCGTTCATCAACGATAGTTTTAATCAACCGCCGCTCTTTTATGTATTTTTTATTTTTGTTATTATTAAAAGCCCCGCGGCGGTCGCCGCGGGGCTTTGCTGAGGCGACACGCCTCTTAGTCCTTGTTATCCTCGTCCGTAAAGCCCATATCGGTTATGGGGTCTACGGGAGTATAGAAGCCGCCCACGTCAAACACTCTCCCGTCGTCAACGGGCATAGGCGCCACAACGTTGCGCACCACCGTCCTCACGGGTGCGGGCGCCTGCGCCGTCTGCTGCGCGGGCTTTTTCGTGGTGTCTATCTTTGTGGTCGTCACGGTGGTCATAACCGCGTCGGGCGGAACCTGAGTTGCCGCGGGAGCGCTTTCGGGCGCTGCGGGTGCGGGCTGAGCCGCCGCCTTTTCGTCCGCCATAGCGTTTCTTACTTCCGTTCTTATCAGCTCGGTAAGCGCCTGCAAAGTAACGCCGCCCTGAACGGTCTGTTCGCCACCGAAGCGCAACGCGTTGACGTCGCTGCGCATAACCGCGTTCTGTTCCGCGCGCATAACTTCCATTCTCAGCTCGGCAATTTCCTTTGCCATATCCTGCGTGGCTTTCATAGCCGCCATTTCGGCTTTGAGTTCGGCAATCTCGTTGGACGAAGCAACACCCGAAGCCTGGGGCATAGCCTGCGCCGTTTGAGGCATAGACTGCTGCATAGGCATCTGAGGCATTTGCGGCATCATCATCTGAGGCTGAGCCATACGAGCCGCCATACGCTCCTCGCGTTCCTCGCGGCGGCGCTCTTCTTCGCGCTGTCTGCGCTCCTCTTCCCTGCGTTCGCGTTCCTCTTCCTTACGCTCGCGCTCCGCCTTTTCCTCAGCAAGCCTGCGTTCCTCGCGCTCGCGCTTTTTCCTGGATGCGCGCACCGCCAAAGCTATTATGGTTATAAGCAATGCCAACGCCACGACGGCAATGACTATCCACAGCCAGTTCACGGAAAGGAACTTAACTATCTTTTCCCAAACCGTCAACTGCTTTTCGGGAGTGGTGTATTCGAACGCCGTCTTGGAAAGCGTCAACGCCGTTTCGTCCAGCTCGAAGTTCGCAGTGTCCAAAAGCTCGGCTTTCACGAAATATTTGGTGCTGTAACCAAGCTCTTCCGCCGCAACTTCCTCCGCGCACGTCTCGTCCGTGTAATACTTCAAGCCTACCACTTCCGCAAACGAACCCGTATAGCTTTCGCTTGCAAATACGGGAAGCTTGCCGTTCGCCTTGGTTGCCGTTATCTTGGCCTTCGCAAGGTTCCAGTCAACCGCCGCCTCGTAATCTTCAAGCACTACTTCCTCGTAAACCACTGCCGCAAATACGGTCTTTTTCAAAGTCCTTGCAGTCGCCCACTCGTAACGCTCGCTGTCCTTTAACGCGAACACCGCCTTATATGCACCTGCGTTCAAGCCTGCAACCGTCTTGTTTTCTACCAGCGCCATAAGCGCACTGTCAAAGCCTTCAAAGTCGCTTGCAGCGGGCTTAACGACGTCGCCCGTGTATCTAAGACTTCCGTTGTATACGGGCAGTGCTACCTTTGCCTTTGCAACCTCTATTTCAACCGTGGTAGTAAAGTCATCAGTTCCGTCGTTGTAAGTAACCGTAATAGTCTGCTTGCCTACTTCCAGCAAGCCGCCGTCGCGCAGAGTCGCGCAAGTCACGGTTAAATCTTCAATACCAACGCTTTCTTTCGTGCCGTTGTTGTAGAATATTTCCGCCTTAATCTTGGCTTTTACGTCGTCAAGAGTGCCGTTAATATCAAACTTCGCTCCGTCCTCAATGCTTGCGGAAATACTCTCCACAACCGCGTCGCTTATCGTAAGCGTAGCCGTCATATCTTTAATGGGGTTGTAGTTGCCGTCCGCGTGCGTGAACGATACGGTGAAGTTATAAGTTCCCGCGGCGCTGAAACTGGTGCCGCTCTGTCCTTCAACACTGTACGAAGGCGTTATCCACGAGGGCAGATCACCCTCTATTACAAGCGTGTATTCTTTGCCGTTAAAAACTTCCTTCTTAGATTCAAACAAAATACCCGACATATCGTAGTCGGCGGGTTCAATGGTTATAGTCGCCGTCATATCGGGGATATCCGCGTATTCGGGGTCACTGTGCGTAAACTTAGCAATAACCTTTCCGCTATCCGCCACGTTGGTCGCATCGGTAAATACTGTCGTACCGTCTTCTTTATAGTAGGTTACCGTTATCCAACCAGGCACTTCGCCGTCGATTGCAATGCTGTGCGGCTGTCCGTCATAGGTGAACGTTCCGTCTTCAAAGGTTACGTTGGGCGTATAAATCTTTTTGTCCGTAATTTCAAAGGTCAAGGTCACGGTTTCGGGCACCTCGTAGTTTGCGGGGTCCGCAACCGTGAACACAGCCTTTACGGTGTACTTGGCAATGTTCGTCTTTGCCGCAAACGGCGTTGTGCCGTCCGCCTCGCAGTACGTAACGGTTACGTCGGGATCCAAGCCCGTTATCCAGTTCGCGGGCAAAGCTATTGCCGAACCCGTATATGTTACCTGCTTGGTTTCGTCGTAGCCCGTAGGCATTACATAACTTGCCTTTTCAATCTTCAAGGTTGCCGTTATATCGCTAATCGGTTTGTAGTTTACGCTGTCGCCCGTAAAACTTACAGTAACGGTATAAGTACCCGCGCCAGTAGGTGCGGTCGTGCTCGGCGTGCCGCCCTGCTTGGTATAAGTTATAGTCCCTGCGGTCACACCGTCGGGCAATGTTCCCGTCAAAGTAAGCGCGTGCGCGTTGCCGTCGTAAGTTACGGTTTTATCTCCCGTCAGCTCCACGCCGTCCATATCATAGGTAAGATAGTCAACCGTAATATTGTTCAGCGCGCCCACGGGAACGGGATATTTTACTTCCGCCCCTCCCTTTGTATAGACGATGAACAGGGTTGAAGTACCCTTACCGGGAACGAGAGTTCCGTCAAGTTTAAAGT
>CAMWHW010000110.1 GCA_947174175.1 uncultured Clostridia bacterium
CCGAAGTCCTGCGTGAATTCGATATCGAAGTTGACGATAGAATAATAATTTCAAGGCGCTTGACGGTCGAGGGAAAGGGCGGAATAAAAGTTAACGGCAATTCCGTTACGACCTCGATGCTTAAAAAGATTGCGTCTCATCTCGTTGACGTGCACGGTCAAAGCGAGCATTTTTTTCTTTTAAGCGAAAATAATCAGTTAAGCGTTATTGATTCGCTGTGCGGTAGTGAAATCGTTAAGTTGAAAAACGAGCTTAACGGTTTGCTGGCGAGAAAGAAGGAATATAAAAACGCAATGCAGGCGCTCGGCGGAAGCGAGCAAGAAAGAGCGCAGAGGCTTGATTTACTTGCATATCAGATAAACGAAATTGAAAGTGCGCATATCGAAATTGGCGAAACCGAGCGATTAAAGGCTAAAAAGCGGTTGATTGATAACGCTGAAAAAGTAATTACAAGCATAAATGCGGTCAAAGAGATATTGAGCGCCGACAACGGATGTCTGGACTTACTTGCAATGGCAATCAAACAGATGTCGTATGTTTCCGACGTTGACGAACAATACGCGGAAATATGCAACAGGCTAGATAACCTCTCAATTGACGCTTCCGACCTGAATGAAACGGTTTCGGATATTGCAGATAATTTTTCATTTGACGAGGACGAAGCCAGAGCAATCGAAGAGAGGCTGAACGTCTTAAAAAGTCTGACAAAAAAATACGGCGCAGACGAGGAAAGTATTCTAAGTTTCCTTGATACGGCTAAATCACAATACGACGGCTTAAACGACGCGGCGGCCGAACTTGAAAGAATTAATAAAAATCTTGAAAAACTTGACAGCGAAATTTTCGGCATATGCGAAAAGCTTACACAAATACGAAAGGCCCGTTGCGGAAAGTTTTGTTCCGCAGTCGAGGAGCAGCTTAAATCACTCAATATCGTAAACGCAAGATTTTTCGTTGAATTTGCGCCTTATTCCAGGGAAGATATAGCGGTTAGCGGTGACGGTGCGGATAAAATCTGTTTTATGTTTTCGGCAAATAAAGGTGAGCCGCCCAAACCTTTAAATAAGGTTATAAGCGGCGGTGAAATGAGCAGGTTTATGCTCGCCGTCAAAACTCAGTTAAAGGGAGTCAACGGCATTTCAACCTATATTTTCGACGAAATCGACGCCGGGATAAGCGGTGTTACGGCTAAAACCGTAGCGGAAAAGTTTATTTCAATAAGTAATGATACGCAGATTATTGCGGTTTCACACCTGCCGCAGGTTTGCGCGGCGGCAAGCACGCAATACCTTATATCCAAGAGCGACGTAAATAACTCAAAAACCGTAACAGATATTAAAAAGCTCACAAGAGAGGAGCGCGTAGACGAAATTATCAGACTTACGGGAAGCATAGTAACGCAAGCGGCAAGAACCCATGCGGAAGAATTACTGGCTCAATTCAACAATTAATTTAAGGCGGAATTAACGAAAAGTTAATCCGCCGAATATTTTGCTCTTTACTGCCCACAATATTTGTATGCTTTTATTTAAAAGGTTTACTAAATTATTGTTGGGCATAATATGTTTGTTTGTGTTTGCGGGAGGTATACAGGCCTTACCCGCTCTTGCACAGACTGACGATTATCTTTATTTGGGCGGATTTCCCGCAGGCTTTGTTTTAAATACTCAAAACGTTGAAGTTATAGGACTTTGCGACGTCTTTACGGAAGACGGCGCACGTTGCCCCGCGCGTGACAGCGGTATAAAGAGCGGCGACGTTATTAAGAGTATTAACGGTATCGAAATCAAATCGGCAAGCCAGCTAACGCAGACTATTTCGGAAGATTTTGCAACGTACGACCTTTGCGTATCGAGGGGCGGAGAGATTCTGAATATCAATCTTACGCCTATATTCGACAAGTCGTCAGGAAAAAAGAAGCTGGGTCTGCTCGTTAAAGACAGCATTAACGGTATAGGTACCATTACCTATGTAGATAAGACGAATAATAAATTCGGCTCGCTCGGTCATCCGGTAACTGATGAAAGCGGCAATCTCGTTCCCATAAACGGGGGAAGTCTGTACGGCTGCTCGATTTACGACGTCAAGAAAGGTCTAAGGGGAAATCCCGGAGAACTCAAAGGAATTTTCGACAACGGAAATATGCTTGGAATCGTTAAAGCAAATACCAGATGCGGAATTTTCGGAGATCTTTCAAGTGAATTTGACGTATCAAACCTCACCAGAGTAAAGAAAGGCAGTGTAAACGACGCGACGATTGGTAAAGCCTACGTTTATTCAACGCTGAACGGCGACAAGTACGAGCAGTATGAAGTAAGTATAGTAAAGGTAGACGCAACGAACAAAGATAACAGAAATTACGTTTTAAAAATCAACGACAAAAACTTGCTGGAAAAGGCGGGCGGAATAGTTCAGGGAATGAGCGGAAGCCCCATAGTACAGAACGGTAGAATAATCGGCGCCGTTACACACGTATTTATAAACGACCCTACGAGGGGATACGGTATTTCCATAGATAACATGACAAGTTCATATTAAAAGAATCATCCTCATATAATTGTATATGAGGATTTTCAATTGTAATAAGCTTAAATGGGACATAAGATATTTAATTGCTTACGCAGTAGTTATTATTGCCTCTATTATATGTGGCATAGTACTATTTAAACTTGGGAATATTAGCAGCTATGTCTTTCAATATGCTAATTCTTATGTCTTCTATGTTTTTAATTTTCAAAACGGTTCGATTTTCTTTTCACACTTATTAAGCGAACTCTTTTATCTGTACGTCATTTTTCTTTTGGCATACTTTACCAAACTGAAAATTCTGGCGTATCCGATTATATTTTTAAGAACGGTTTTCATCGTAATCTACACGGCGATGCTCTTTTCGTTTTTCGGTGCGGAAGGGATAATAGTTTCAATAATTGTTTTTATACCTTCATATCTGTGTTCGATAGCGTTTTTAATAGTGTTATGCGAACAGTGCAGACAGATTTGCCGTCCGCTCGTATTTTTCTGCCCGGCAATTATAGCGCTTTTTAACTCGGTTATTTTACTGCTTTTGGTGAACGTTGTATTCAGAGTAATCGTAGTTATAGTATAAAAGCTGATTTTTGCGGCAGAATAAGTAGTATGAAAAAATTTACTGCTACAATACTATCGTTAAGCTTTTTGGCCTGTACTTCGGGCGTAATGTCAAATGTAAAGTCGGCATATGCTGACGAAGTTACTCTGACTCAAAATTGCAAGAGCGCGTATCTGTGCGATTACAATTCGGGTGAATGCATCTATAAGGAGAACGAGACGGCAAGACTGCCGATTGCCAGCGTTTGCAAAGTTATGACTTTAACTTTGTGTTTCGACGCAATACAGTCAGGTAAACTGTCGCTAGACGATAAAATTTCCGTAAGCGAGCGCGCATCCGGCATGGGCGGTTCCCAAGTTTTCCTGCAAACCGGTTTAACTTATCCGTTAAGCGATTTAATTAAAAGCATTATAGTTTGCTCCGCCAACGACAGCTGCGTTGCCGTTTCCGAGAGCATAAGCGGAAGCGAGGAAAGCTTTGTTGCGCTTATGAATAAGAGGGCGGAGGAACTCGGTTGCACCGATACTCTGTTTGCAAACTGTACGGGACTTCCCAAGGAAACCCAGTATTCATGCGCAAAAGACGTGGCGATTATGTTCTCCAATCTTATAAAGAACGAGGAGTACTTCAAATACAGCAAAATCTGGCTTGAAGATTTCAATCATCCCGATAACAGAACGACGTCGATAACCAATACGAACAAGCTTATAAGAAAGTACGCCGCGTGTGACGGCGGTAAAACTGGCTTTACCAATCAGGCGGGTTTCTGCCTCGCTTCAACGGCAAAGAAGGACAGTATGCGTCTGGTTTCGGTAGTGCTTGGCGCTGATTCCAGCGACGACAGATTTAAGTCGGCTATAAGTATGTTTGACTACGGTTTTGCGAACTACAAAAACAGAGTCGTTCTTGACAAAGACGTTAATCTGAACGATAAATTTGCCGTAGATTGCTCCAAAAAGCAGGCAATAAGCGTAAGACCGGCGCGTTCAAGCTACGTCTTTTCTGCCGTTAACTCAACGCCTGAAATAGAACGCAACGTTATTGCTTACGATATAAAAGCTCCCGTTAAAAAGGGTGATATAGTCGGTAAAATCGAAGTCTATAAAGACGGAGTTTTATGCGACACGGTTGACCTTGTTGCGGCTGAAGACGCCGACAAAGCGACTTACGGCGACTTCTTTAAGAAAGTGGCCAAGGGCTGGACGCTTTAACCGAAAGTTATAACATAGTTATAAAAGCTAATATAATTGCTTAATTCAATTAAATATATTTGACTAATTTTGCGACCTTTGATAGAATTTATAT
>CAMWHW010000111.1 GCA_947174175.1 uncultured Clostridia bacterium
CTGATAAGGAAGCGGCATTATCCCGCCCACGGACGAAACGTTTATAATCTTTCCGCCCTCGCAAATGTAGGGCACCGCCTGCGAGCAGAGCACGCACAGCGCCGTAAGATTTATATCGCAGATTGTCTTTATGTTGTCGGCGGAAATCTCGTCGATAGCCCCCGCAACGCCCATGCCCGCGTTGTTTACCAGCACGTCTATTTTACCCTCGCGTTCGTAAACTTTTTTCAGAATTTTCGCGGTTCTTTCGTGGTCGCGCACGTCCGCCTGAAAACATTCGAACTCACCCGAAAACTCCCTGCGGGCAATGCCGTAAACTATATAACCTTGCTTCAAAAGTCTGTTCGCCACGCAAAGCCCTATGCCGCTCGTGGCGCCCGTAACAACCGCAACTTTTTTAACGTCTTTATCCTTCATAATTTTCACTCAACCTGTAACACGAAAAATTTCAAGTACTGCGTTTCGTCCGCGCATAAAAGAGAGGGGTGGTCGGGCGCCTGCGTCTTGACCTCGACGCTGCGTACCTTCCGTCCGCTTTCACGCGCCGCCTCTATAAGCATTTTTTCGAACAGCGGCATGGTCATATAGTGGGAGCAGGAGCAGGTTATCAAAAAGCCGCCGCTCTTGACGATTTTCATTGCGGTAAGGTTTATGTCCTTGTAACCGCGGTAGGCGTCTTTCACTTCGTCCGCCGTCTTGCAGAACGCGGGCGGGTCTAAAATAACCGTGTCGAACGTGCGCTTTTCTTTTCTGAAATTGCGCAGCACCTCGAAAACGTCGCCCTGCAAAGTTTCAACGTTTTCAAAGCCGTTCAGCTTTGCGTTGTCCTCTACGTTTTTCAGCGCGAGGGGGGATATGTCGCAGGCAATTACCTTTTTCGCAACCGTTGCAGCGTTTAAAGTAAAGCCGCCGCTGTTGCAGAAGCAGTCCAGAACTTCGTCCGCGCCGCGGCAGTATTTTCTCGCCGCAAATCTGTTTTCCTTCTGGTCCAAAAAGTATCCCGTCTTCTGACCGTTCTTTACGTCAACCAGCATCTTCACGCCGTTTTCTTCGATTTGGCAGTAGTCGTCGACTTCGCCGTACAAAAGCCCCTTAACCTCGGGCAAACCCTCTTTTTTGCGCACGGCAACGTCGCTGCGCTCGTAAATACCCTTGGGGTTAAACAGCTCCACCAAGCACTCGCAAATAAGTTTCTTACGCATATCTATGCCGAGGGAGAGACACTGAATTACCAGTACGTCGCCGTATCTGTCGACGATGAGCGCGGGCAGGTTGTCGGCTTCCGCAAAGACCATGCGGTAACAGTTTTCGTAACCCAGCCTCTGTCTGTAAGCGTTTGCGCGGCTTATCGCATCCAGATAAAACTGCTTGTCGTCTGTCTGATTTCCGCGGATAAACACGCGCACTAAAATTTTTGAAGCGTGGTTTATGTAACCTTTTCCTATAAATCTGCCGTCGTGAGCGTATACTTCGGCAAGCGAACCGTTTTTATCCTTGCCTTCGATGCGCGCAACTTCGTTTGCGTACACCCAGCTATGCCCCGCTACGATGCGTTTTTCCTCGTTCTTTTTTAAGTAAATACGATAGCACATATGCAAGATTTTAGCAGATAGCTTGCATTTATGCAAGCAATTGAGAATAATATGCGATTTTGCACGTTCAAAGTTTGATTTTTGTATAGTTATTTGGTATAATTTAGCAGTATGAAAGATTTGCTCGTTTACTTGAAACATTATAAATTGCAAAGCGTTCTTGCGCCGCTTTTTAAATTGTTGGAAGCGAGCTTCGAGCTGTTAATTCCAATCATAGTCGCGTCTGTCGTGGACAAGATAAACGCGGTCAACGCGGGCGGCGTGACGACGGGCGACGGCACGCGCTACGTTCTGTACGCATGCCTTATTCTGGTCGCCCTCGGCGTGGTAGGACTTGTAAGCGCGGTGTGCGCCCAGTACTTTGCGGCAAAGGCGGCGGTCGGCTTTTCAAAGGAGCTGCGCAGCGATATGTTCAGAAAGGCGCAGTCGCTTTCGTATTACGAGATTGATAACCTTGGTACCTCGGCGCTGATAACCAGAATGACGACCGACGTCAACCAGGTGCAGACGGGCGTCAACATGTGGCTCAGACTATTTATGCGCTCGCCTTTTATCGTGTTCGGCGCAATGGTAATGGCGTTTCTGATAAGCGTCACCGCGGGTTGGGTGTTCGCCGTAACGATAGCCGTGTTGTCGGTAGTCGTGTTCGGCATAATGCTTATAACCATTCCCATGTACCGCAAGACGCAGGGCAGGCTGGACGACGTTACCAAGGCAACGCGCGAAACGCTTGTCGGTTCGAGAGTGGTGCGCGCCTTCTGTAAGGAGGGCGAGGAAATAAAGGAGTTCGACAAGCGCAATTCCGCACTCACCAAGTCCCAGAAATTCGTCGGCGGCATTTCGGCTTTAATGAACCCTTTGACCTACGCAATAATCAACGTTGGCATAATAGTGCTCATTCACGTCGGTGCGGGCAGAGTGTACGACGGCGCTTTAACGCAGGGTCAGGTAATCGCGCTGTACAACTATATGTCGCAGATTTTAATCGAGCTTATCAAGCTTGCAAATCTGATAATTACGGTTACCAAGTGTTTTGCGTGCGCGGACAGGGTAAACGAAATTTTAAAGATGCAGCCCGCGCTTATTCACGGCACTGCGGACGGCAAGGCGGTAGATGGCGCGCCCTTCATTAAATTTAACAACGTAAGCATGCGCTATTCGGGCGGCGGCTCGGACGCGCTCAACTCCATATCGTTCACGGTCAACGCGGGCGAAACGGTGGGCATAATAGGCGGCACCGGCTCGGGCAAGAGCACCCTCGTCAATCTGATTCCCCATTTCTACGATGCGACCGAAGGCGAAATTTTAATTGACGGCGTAAACGTCAACGCGCTCGGCGACGAAGCGTTGCGCGAAGAGTGCGGCGTAGTTCCCCAGCGCGCCGTGCTGTTCAAGGGCACCATACGCGAAAATATCAAGTGGGGCAACGAGAACGCCACCGACGAGCAGATAAATTCCGCGGTGGAGCTTGCCTGCGCGGCGGACGTCGTAAACGGCAAGCCCGACGGGCTGGACGAAAAAGTGGAGCAGGGCGGCAAGAACTTTTCGGGCGGTCAGCGGCAGAGGCTGACCATTGCGCGAGCACTCGTAAGAAAGCCCAAAATTTTAATTCTGGACGACAGCGCTTCCGCGCTCGACTACGCAACAGACGCGCAGCTCCGCAAAAACCTGCGCTCTCTCGACTATAACCCCACGGTGTTTTTGGTTTCCCAGCGCACCAGTTCCGTGCGCTTCGCGGACAAAATATTAGTGCTGGACGGCGGCAATCTGGTCGGATGCGGCACGCACGACGAGTTGCTTGAAAACTGCGAGGTGTACAGAGAAATTCACCTCTCGCAGTATGCGGGCGGAGAAGAGCTTGCAAAGGGGGCGGACTTATGAAAAAAGCCGGAGCCCAGTCGCAGACTTTAAAGCGCATATTCAGACAACTTAAAAAATACACTCCGCTCATTTTGCTGTCGCTGCTGCTTGCGGTGGTAACTGTTGCGGGTAATCTGTTGCCGCCCGTACTTTTCGGGGAAGCGATAGATTATATCATAGATACCGGCAACGTCGATTTTGAAAAACTTTTCTACTACTTCGTAATAATCGGCGGCATAGTGGGTGCTACGGCGGTTGCGCAGTGGCTTATGGGCGTCATAAACAATAAAATCGTCTACGGCGTTATCCGCGACATAAGGGCGCAGGCGTTCGCGCATATACAGAACCTGCCGTTAAAGTATATCGACAGCCATTCCTACGGCGACGTGGTTTCGCGCTGTATAGCCGACGTCGACCAGTTTGCGGACGGTCTTTTAATGGGCTTTACGCAGTTGTTTACGGGCGTCGTCACCATAATAGCAACGCTGGTTATAATGTTCATATTCAACTGGATAATCGCGCTCGCGGTGTTCTTCATTACGCCGCTTTCGCTGTTCGTTGCAAAGTTCATTGCAAGCAGAACATATTCAATGTTCAAAAAGACGACCAAGATACGCGGCGAACAGACGGCGTTTATCGAGGAGATGACGGGCAACCTCAAAGTCGTTCAGGCGTTCGGCAGAGAGGATGAAAACCAGCAGAAGTTTGACGAGCTGAACGAAGAGCTTACCAAAGCTTCGCTGTCGTCCATATTCTTTTCATCTCTCACCAACCCCACGACGCGCTTCGTAAACGCGGTGGTATACGCGGCGGTCGCGCTCTCTGGTGCGCTCACGCTCATCTTTCCGTCGGTATTGCCCGTTGCGTTCACCGTCGGCAAGCTTTCGTCGCTGTTGCAGTTTTCCAACCAGCACACCAAGC
>CAMWHW010000112.1 GCA_947174175.1 uncultured Clostridia bacterium
TCACCCTCGTGCTTATCCTGCTCGGGGCAAACGTCCCAATAGTTTTTACCCTGCTGGAACGTGTTGTGGTGCACCCAGTAATATCCGTTTCCGTTAGTGATATTTCCGCTCTCAAAACTGCAAGCGTCCTCGGTATAGTCGTCGAATTCTATATTCCTGACCTCTATCGAGTTACAGCTGCCCCACGTGAAGCCCCACTGGAATATGCGCGCGTCCTCGCCGATGCCCTCTACGGTAACGTTTTCGCGCCCCGAAAGCGAAACGTTGTTCCAACAGCTGTCGTATTCGTTTTTACTGCTGCTATACGTTGCCTTACTCGTTGTTCCTATTCCCGAAAGCACTTCACACGTCTTGCCGTTTACGGGCGTTCTTGCCGTATAAAACGGATCGTTGGGCGTATAGTTTAAAGTATTGTAGCCGCCGTTCAATAAAGCTTCCTGCGTTAAACCGCTGCTGCTTGTAGGCAGTTGCTTGCCGTTGATACCCTTTATATTGGCAGGGCTGCTTGCGTCGCTGTAAGTAAGCTCGTTCCACGTTGCCGAACCGACGGTGCCTATAATGCGCACGATAAGCGGCTTCGAAGCGCTTGCATTTTGAAGAATTTTGACCAAGCCCGTTTGTCCGTTTGCCGTAACGGTATTTTTATTGTCCTCGTTTACGTAAACGATTACTGCGTTATTCTTGGGAGTGCCGTCGTTGTTGTATGCGCCTACGCCGTCGGTCTTGCCGAAATGCGCGTAACCCGAACGGTCGTACGAAGCTATTGCAATATTGTCTACCGTGAACGCCGAGCCGCTGGACGGAGTAATTTTAAAGTCGTAATTTGCACCGCCCTTCAAACCTACGACGTCCACCCTTGCGGTTCCGGGGATATCGGACGTCGTTGAAGCGCGAACGAGAGCGCTGTCAACGCGGGTATACGTGCTGTCCGTCGACAACTTGTATTCAACCTTTGCGCCTGCGGGGTTGGAATCTTTCCACTCGAACGCCGCGCACTCGTTACCAGCGTACAGATACGAAACCTTATCGTTAACGGGCGCCCACTTGGCGTATAAGTTCAAATCAGAGGTTACGCCTTGCGTAAAGTCGTAGTTTGCGCCCGAAGCAGCCGACGTGCTCCAACCCGTTAATGAATAGCCCGTCTTGGAAACGTTGGTGGGCGCGGTAACCTTTTCGCCGTCCTTTACGGTCTTGGTTTCCACGAGTGCGCCGTCGCTATAAAACTTTACGGTGCGGTCTGCCTTTGGCGGATCTTTTTCCTCGTCGTCACCGGGTTTTTTATCGTCGCCCGGCTTCTCTTCGTCCTCGGGGTCCTTGTTGTCCTCGGGTTTCTTATTTTCGTCCTCAGGCTTCTTATTCTCGTCCTCAGGTTTCTTATTTTCGTCCTCGGGCTTTTTATTTTCGTCCTTACCGTCGTCAGGCTTCTTGTTGTCGGTATCGGTCTGGTTCTGGTCGCCGTTAGGGTCGCCGCCGATTACGTTACAGCCCGTAAACGCAGCCGTGCCGAACGCGAACGAGCATGCAAGTAAAAATGCGATAATTGATTTCTTTTTCATTTACCACCTTCCAAAAAAGTCAATATTTACACAGTTTAATATATTATATAATATATTAACTCAAATATAACATTGTTAACGCAACTTGTCAAGCGTTGAACTGAAAAACGGGGCGCACCCCAACGGGCACGCTCCGCGTTAAATTTCTATTAAAAAGCCGCGCTTCCTCAAAGCGCTTTCTATATCGTCCAGTATCTGCTCGCTTTCCGCCGACACCGTGTGGTAGTGATAGCCGTCCGTAACGCTCATTAGCGGCTTGGAAGCGCCCGACACGAGCGAACGGTAAAGCTCCTCCGCATGGCGCGGCGTAGACAGCTCCAACCTTGCGGAAATTTTGCCGTAAACGCGGTGGTTGACCATAATGTCCTCCACCCTGCCGCCGAGCGAGATTATAATTTCGCTCTCCTCTATAAGCTCTTGCAGAGTGTGGCGGCACTTGAACACGCGTTCCGCCCCCGGTCCCGAACCGAGCACGTAGCCGCGGTTTGTGGATATTACGCCGTAGCCCTGCGCCCTTAACAGCGCTATATCCTGCACTATGACCTGGCGTGAAACCGAATACTTTTCGCTTAAAAAATTCGCCGTCACGGGGTTGCGGCTGTTGCCTATTAAAGAAAGAATTTCCGAACGCCGCTGGTTAGCCTTCATTACACTTCCTCTTCGGGGCGCAGTTCTTTAAGCGACAAATCGAGTATGGGCGCCGAGTGCGTAAGCGCGCCCGACGAAACGAAGTCCACGCCCGTTTCCTTTACCCTTGCAACGTTTTCAAGCGTGATATTGCCGCTGCACTCGGTAAGCGCTCTGCCGCCTATCATTTCGACAGCCTTTTTCATATCCTCTACGGACATATTGTCCAGCATTATTATGTCGGCACCGGCTTCCAGAGCCTCCCTGCACATATCCAGGTTTTCCACTTCCACCTCGATTTTGCGCACGAAGGGCGCGTACGCCCTTGCCATTTCCACCGCCTTTTTAACGCCGCCCGCCGCGCCTATGTGGTTGTCCTTTAAAAGCACGCCATCGGATAAGTTGTATCTGTGGTTATTGCCGCCGCCACACCTTACCGCGTATTTTTCGAAAACGCGCATATTGGGCGTGGTCTTGCGCGTATCCAGAAGCTTGGTCTTGCAGTCCTTCAAAAGATTGACCGCTCTGCGCGTGTAGGTCGCAATGCCGCTCATTCTCTGCAAGAAGTTGAGCGCAACTCTCTCGCCCGACAAAAGCACGCGTATGTCGCCCGAAACCATTGCAATGCGCTGACCCTTTTTTACCTCGTCTCCGTCCTTGACGAAAATTTCGATTATGGTGTGCTCGTCCAAAAGCTTGAACACCCTTTCGAAAACGTTGAGGCCGCAGATAACGCCGTCCTGCTTGCAGATGAGCTTTACCCTGCCCCTCTTATACTCGGGCATTACGGAATTGGTAGTGACGTCCTCGTTGCCGATATCTTCCTCCAACGCCTGCTTGATAAGTCTGTCCATTATAAGCTTTTCGGTAAGTTCATTCATTGCGCTTTCTCCTTTAAATTTACGTTTATATCCTTGCCCGCTTCCGCGTCCTTTACGGCTTGGCGTACCTGCTCCTTATAAGCCGAGAGCAGTTTTTCGGGCTGCGCGTACCTGGAATAATCTATCCTTTCCTCCGCACCGTTAAAATCGGCGGAGGAGTAATTGCTTTCTATATCCTGCGCCGCGCGCTTTGCAAACAGCAGACTTTCAAGAAGCGAATTGGAAGCCAGTCTGTTTTTGCCGTGCACTCCGTTGCAGCACGTTTCACCCACGGCGTACAGACCGTCCATAGTCGTTCTGCCGTGCAAGTCGCTCCGTATGCCGCCCATAAAATAATGTATTGCGGGCACGACGGGGATGCACTCCGTGTAGACGTCGTAACCCTCCTCCGCGCACTTTGCGACTATCTGGGGGAAGTGCGCCGCAATCTCTTCCTTAGGAACGGGGCGCATATCCAGCCAAACGAAGTCCGTGCCGTCCTTTTCCATCTGCGCAAGCACCGCGTCCTTTACGACGTCGCGCGGTTTAAGCTCGTCCGTAAAGCGGTTGAAATTTTTATCCAGCAGATGCGCACCCTCGCCGCGTACCGACTCGGTAATAAGAAAACGCCTGCCGCGCTTTTTGGTATACAGTGTCGTGGGGTGCACCTGAATGTAATTTATATGGTCAACCGCCACGCCGTGGTTTAAGCATATTGCAAGCGCGTCGCCCGTAAGCACGCTAAAATTGGTCGTGTTGCCGAACGCGCCGCCCACGCCGCCCGTCGCAAGCACTACGTAGTCCGCGAAAACGCTGACCGTTTTCTTCTCCCTGCCGTCGTGCGCGATTATACCAACGCACCTGCCGCCGTTCTCGATAATATCCAGCATAACCACACAGGGCGCAACCTGCACATTTTTAAGCTTTCTGACCTTCTTCATAAGCGCGGAAGTTATTTCCTTGCCCGTGCAGTCCTCGTGATAGCAAATTCTGGGCGAGGAGTGTCCGCCCTCTCTCGTGTAGGCAAAGGAACCGTCCGGCTCCCTTTCGAAACGCACGCCGCACTTAACCAGGTCGTCTATAATCTCCTGCGAGCCCTTCAACATACACTCCACCGTTGCGGGGTTATTTTCGTAGTGCCCGGCGCGCATGGTGTCGTTAAAATATTCGTCGTAATCGAAGTCGCCGCGCAGCCTGCAAATACCGCCCTGCGCAAGATAGCTGTCGCTCTGCCTGGGCGATTTTTTACAGATTATAAGAACGGACTTGCCGCACGGAAGATTGAGGGCGCAGTTCAGTCC
>CAMWHW010000113.1 GCA_947174175.1 uncultured Clostridia bacterium
CTCCTTTGCAGGGGTCGTGTAGCTGAATGATTTTACCGTGTACTGCGCCGCACTCGTATCAAGCTCGAAGTTGTCGGTATCGAGAAGTTCCGCCTTGACGAAGTATTGCGTTTCATACGCCAGATCCGCCGCCGCAACCTCTTCGGTGCAAGCTTCGTCCTTGTAATATTTAATCGCTACGATATCACTTAATGCGCCGATAAAGCTTTCACTTGCGAATACGGGCAACGCGCCGTCGGTCTTGGTTGCGGTAAGTACTGCCTTTGAAATGTTCCAGTCAACCGCCGCCTCGTTTGCGTTGAGAGTTATTTCTTCGTCATAAAGCGCAACCGCAAACACGGATTTTTTATAAGTAATAACCGTAGCCCACTCATAGTTTTCGGGGTCGTTCAAAGCGAACACTGCCTTGTACGAACCGACAACCGTACCGCTTTGCAGCTTGTCGGTAACGAAAGTCATTAAAGTACTGTCGTAACCGTTAAAGTTATCAACGGTGGGTTTAACCGCCACGCCCGTGTAGCTAAGTCCGCCCTTGAACGTGGGCAAAGCAATCTTTTCGCGCTCCACCGTAATATTAACTATTGCGGTAAACTCGTCGTCGCCGTCCTTGTAAGTCACGGTCACCGACTGCACGCCGAACTTAAACGTTCCGCCCTCGCGCAGGTTGTCGCAAGACAATTCGAAATCGGTAACCGCTTCCGACGTGTCATTATCGAAAACCGCGGTCACGCTCAGCTTTGCCTTCAAGTCGTCCAGAGTGCTTACCGTGGTAAACGCCGCGCCCTCATCAACTGCCGCGGTAATGCCGGTCACAACCGCATCGCTGATTTTCAAAGTCACTTCAACGGGGTCAATCGCGTTATAATTCTCGTCGTTAACCAAGACGAAGTGAACCTTAATTTTATAATCACCGGGGTCGATAAACTCGAAAGGCGCAGCCTTCTTTTCGCCCTTATACTCGTATTCAACAGCCGCAACGCCGTCGGGCAGTGTGGAAACCTCCACCTTGTGGGGCTGCCCGTTGCTCACCGCGGTGCCGCCCGTAACCGTACCGTCAGGCACGTTAAGAGTCGCCTTGTTAATGGTCAGAGTTGCCTGCAAATCGTCAACGTCCGCATAGGTCGGGTCGCCCGTTGCAACCGAAATGGTCACGCGGTAATCGCCCGCGTTCTTCAAGTCAGCCGCCGCAACTTCAATCCACGCGCCGTCAACTTCCTTCTCGTATTTATAGGTCGGCGTATAATTAACTTCCGCGCCGTCCTTATCCAGAAGCTTTCCGCCCAGCGTAAACGAAATCGCACTGTTCGGGTCGTAAGTCGCGGTATAAGAACCGTTGCTTCCCTCCGCGCCCGTCACCTGTAACGCAAGGTTATTGGTATACGTTTCCTTGTCGGTAATTATAAGCAAAGCCGTTATATCGGCAATGTCCTTATAGTTGGTATCGGTATGCGCAAACTTTGCGGTAATCGAGTAGCCCGTTTCGTTCACGTTCGAAAACTCGAACGGGGTTGACTGCTCGGTGCCGTTATAAACGTAAGTAACCGTAACGCCCGTAGGCACGTTCTTTGCTACCAAAGAGTGCTTCTGGTCGTCGTGCGTAACCGTCTGCTTTTTGAACTCGATTTTATCCGCGTCGGGATAGTCCGCCTTGTTTATGGTAAGCGTGGCGGTAATTTCTTCCGTGCCCGCGGGTATGGTGTAGTTTGTCGTATCGTCTGGCGCGTACGTTGCAATTATCTTATATTCGCCCGCGTTCTTCAAATCCGCCGCCGTAGCCGCAACCCACGCGCCGCTTGAATCTTTCTTTTTATAGGTGATTGTCGCCGTAGCCGCGGCGTTGTCGCCCTTGGAGTTCGTAACGCTTCCGCTCGGCGCAAACGCAACTGTAACATTGGGGTCGTACGTGAAGCTATACGTGCCGTTCGAACCCGTCACTCCCGACGTACTCGTCGTAATCGACACGCCCGACGTATCCAGCTCGCCCTGCGTAATCTTGACGTCGATATTCTTGGTTGCGGCGGGGCAGTTCTTAATCTGGAAGGTTATCGTTTTGGGGTCGCCTACCGTGAAGTCATTGGATGTAATTTCGATAATCGAAAAGTCCGTTAAAACTTCCGGCGTACCGTCCGTCAGCGTTGCCGTTGCCGAACTTATCTCGGCAAGTATATCGTCCGCCGTGACGGGATAGCTGAACTCCGTATTTTTAAGCTTTAATATGGTAATCGCCTTATATTGCGGCTTTATTACGCTTATGGTATATGGCGTTGTCGATATTATGTCCTTTCCCTGCACGCTGTCGGTTACGGTAACGTACAAGTCGTTGTCGCCCTCTTTCAGCTTGCCGTCAGAAGTATCTATATCCAAATCGTAAACAGTCGTTAAAGCGGTTGTACCGCCTTTATAAGTTATGGTTACTTCGATATAGTCCCTTAACGTCGCTTCGGTGGTGTTGGTATATACGATTTTACCCTTCGTATCGAATTTTGTTATTGCAACGCTGTCGATTTCACGCTCGCGGAAATCGAACTCCATTTCACCTTCTGCGGTTTTAAAGTTGTTTGCAATCGTGGCGTCGCTGTTGTCGCCGGGGGTAAACGTCCATTTATATTTCTTTTTGCCCGTACTAAGAGCCTGACCTGCATTCCAGGCAACCGTGCCGGGAGTACCGCCCGCAATTAAAACCAATTCCGGCAAAGTATCGGGAAGATACGTCGGCGCGGGTGAAGTTTTCAGCTGCACGCTCACGCTCGGCTCGGCTTGCTTAACCGTTATGGTGAAATACTTGTCGTCGCTGCCACCCGTGCTCCAAGTCAAACCCGTTGCAAGGTGCATTTTGAATTTATACGTACCCGCATTGACTATATTTGCCGTAGAACCCGTAGTATCGGTAGTGACGTTTCCTAAGCTGTCCGTATACACCACTTCCGTCACGGTCATATACGTGGGGTTAGCGTGTATGGAAGTATCTACCCACTCGGGCGTGTTTGCGCCAAGGCTGTCTATCCACTTTGAATTGCCGTCGTATACTATGCTTTCGCCGCCTATATCCAAAGGCACGTCTATACCGCTGCTTGTCGGATAGGTGCAGTAAATTTCTTCTGCGGCGTTGCCGGAGCCTGCCGAAGTGTACATCATTGTTACGTTGTGCGTAGAAAGCGAAACGCCAGAGGGCAAAGATATCGAAGTAACTGCATTTTTGCTTGCCGAAGCGTTTCCGCTCATAGGGATAACCGCCTGATAATCAACCTCGCCGTCCTTAGCGGTTGACTTGGTTAAAAGCAAAAGAAGGTTTCCGCCGCTTATGCCCGTGGGGTTGTTGTAGGTTATATGCAGAGTGCCGCCGTCTTCCTTGATATTGCCCTTGGCATCCTTGGAATAGTCGTCAAACCTTGTGTTCTTTAAATACAGCTTATATTCGGGTGTTGCGGGCGAAGTCGTAAGACTTTGGAAGCCACCCGAGGTAGGCACCGTTGCAGTTGCATATACGATTTTGTTTGCGTCCAATACCATTGCAGGACGAATATTATTAACCGTATCTACGCTAACTTGATAAATAGATCCGTTATTAACGTACATACAAACGGAATTAATATTAGTAGTATTACGAACGGTATTGCGTAACCAATACACTCTGCCGTCCGCACTGTTAAAACCATTTCCGTTATTAAACACCGATGAAGCCGTGTCAATTCGTCCGGCATAGCCGTACGTATAGCCCTGAGCTGCGTAATTTGTGGCATGGCTTCCGCCAAGCGCTTCAATATATGTCTGATTCGAAGGATTCACAAACCCGTAATTACGGTTATTCATATCCTCGTAATCGAGAGGGAAAAGTTTATCGCCCTTTATAGTTTCAGTTACGCCCGTAGTGGTGCTGAATGTTATATCGAAATTGTTATTTGCTCCGTCGTTTTGACCCGTCTTGGTATTTACAGGTTGAGAACTGACTGTACCGGTTAGAAACTTTCCTTTGACATCAGTGCTGCCAAATATGTCCCCGACAGTTTTGTAAACGAAAGTGTCTGTTGTGTTCGGGTTCACGCAATCGTGAGTTACTATATCATTAGCAGTCATTATTAGATTTGAATTTATACCCTCAAACAGCTTGTTGATATAGGCATCCCCATCGTTCACCTTTGAAGCCGACATAGAATCGCCTGCGGTATTTAAGTGATATCCGCCGTTCAAGACCGCGCGCATTTTGCTCGTTCCGTAATATGAATATTTTCCTCCCGTACCAGGATTTACCCCGCCGGCTCTTGCCGTAGTATTTACTGCCGTTGTGCCAAGCGTGCTATCAGAAAAAACCAACAAATTGTTGCCCGTGCCGTATTTTCTGTCT
>CAMWHW010000114.1 GCA_947174175.1 uncultured Clostridia bacterium
AGCGATAGGTAACGGCACGGACGTGGCGATAGACAGTGCGGGCGTGGTGCTCGTGGGCGGCGATCTGCGCGCGCTGGATACGGCGATAGATTTAAGCCGCGCAACCGTGCGCAACATAAAGCAGAATCTGTTCTGGGCGTTCTTCTATAACGCGGTAATGATTCCCGTCGCGGCGGGTGTGCTCTCCCCGGTCGGCTTCTACTTCACGCCAATGATAGCCGCGCTGTGCATGAGTTTAAGCTCGCTGTTCGTTGTGGGCAACGCGCTCAGACTGTTGCGCTATAAAAACAAAAATCTTAAAACGGAGAAGAAGCCGCAAGCGGCGGGAAGCTCCGAAAATAAAATAGAAGAGGAAGAAGGAATTATGAAAAAACTTATAACCGTTGAAGGTATGTGTTGCGATCATTGCGCGTCGAGGGTGGAAAAGGCTCTCTCGGCGGTAAGCGGCGTGGTATCCGCGGACGTCAAGTTAAAGAAAAATCTTGCCGTAGTGC
This sequence comes from uncultured Clostridia bacterium, assembly GCA_947174175.1. Classification (GTDB taxonomy): domain Bacteria; phylum Bacillota; class Clostridia; order Christensenellales; family Borkfalkiaceae; genus Coproplasma. The sequence goes on from CAMWHW010000114.1 coordinate 495, forward strand.
GCAGCCGCGAGGAAATTTCCGACGAGGAAATCAAAAAGGTTATCGAGGACGCGGGATATAAAGTTACCGGTATAGTTACCAAGTGACATAACTTTATATTTTGTGACAAGATAAGTCAAAAACTTATATTTACACAAGCACATATCACCCTGTATAATACAAGCCGAAGGAGGCAGTTTATGCAGGATATGATGTTGCTTGACAGACGTACGAAAGATTTAGTGAGGGAATACGTGCCCGAGGGTGACGTTTTAGACAGCATAACGTGCTTTTTCGGCGTGTTCGCCGATCCCACGCGCGTGAGAATGTTGTCGGCTCTCGCCATCTCCGAAATGTGCGTTACCGACCTTTCGCGCGTACTCGATATAAACCAGACGACCGTCTCTCACCAGCTCCGCCTGTTGAAAAATCTCGGAATAGTCAAAAGCGAGAGGGACGGTAAAATCATAACCTATTCGCTTGTAAACGACACGGTAAACGACGTTATGCTCAAAGGCGTGGAGTTTTTGGGCTGTTAAATTCAACTTTGTTGTTGCTTTAAGCTTTCGGCTGTGATATAATAGTTGCGGTTGGGCAGGTTTCAGCCGCTTCGGAGCCATCTCCTGCAAATATAATGCAAGGGAATTACAGATGAAAAAGCCGTTTAATCTGCGTCCGCCCGTGCTTATGGCGGCGGCGCTGGCGTCAGGTATAATATTTTCGGCGGTGCTCGCTTATTTTAAATTAAGCGGCATATATATTCTCATTACTGCGGCGATTTCGTTTGCGGCTTGCGTGCCTGTTGCAATTTTCCACAAGAGCGCGTTTAAGCCGCTTATATTTATTTTTGCGGTTATTTTCTTTACAGCTGGCGCTCTGTACGCGTACTGTCTGTATTACGTTTACTGCGCATCCGACGTTCCTTTGGGCGAGCTGGTGCAGGTCACCGCCAGGGTGGAAGAAGTCGGTACGACTTTCGGCGGAAGCAGATATCTTATACTCAACCATGCCGCCGCATACGGCGTGCCGTTGAAGGGCAAACTTATTGCGTACCTCGGCGACAACGCGGGCGACTATTGCGGACGCGGCTACACGGTCACTTTCTACGCGGTGCTCGGCAAGGAGGAATTTTTCTCCGACGGAGCAATTGCATACCGCGCAACCGAAAATATAAAGTACTACTGCACGGTAAGGGGCGGACTGCAAGCCAAGTATCACTTTTCGCTGTTCGGCGAAATCAACGCCGCCTTTCAGAGCGCGCTGTTTAATAACCTGGACGGCGAAACGGCGGCGGTGTGCTACGCAATGCTCACGGGCAATACTTCGGCTATATCGGACGGCACGCTTCAAGCTTTCCGCAACGGCGGCATAGCTCACGTCTTTGCGGTGTCGGGACTTCATATTGGCGTAATATACGGCGCTCTGACTTTCATTTTCGCAAAGGCGCGCGTAAACCGCGTCGTTTCAGCGGCGGTAAAAATACTGTTAATAACGCTATACGCTGGCGTGTGCGGCTTTTCGCCGTCGTCGGTACGCGCGCTCATAATGTGCTCGGTTTCTGGAATATCCCAGTGCATATACCGCAAATACGACGGCTGGAACGCACTGTCGCTCTCGGCAATTTTACTGTTGCTTATAAATCCGTTCTATCTGTTCGACGCGGGCTTTATTCTGTCCTTTTCGGCGGCAACGGGAATTATTCTTATCGCCCCCAACGTAAAAAGGCTTTTCGGCTTTCTTCCCGAAAAGCTGCGCGGAGGACTGGCGGTCAGCCTTTCGGCGCAGTTTTCCATGGTGCCAGCGCTCATGACGACGTTCGGCAGCGTATCCGCGGCGGGGCTGTTTTTAAACGTAATTTTAGTTCCCGTAATCTCGGTACTGTACTTTATACTTTTCGTATGCACGCTACTTGCTTCGTTCATACCGCTTTTCGCAACTCACGTTTTGCCGGCGGCGGTAACGCCCTTACAGCTGACCGTCAACTTCGTAACGGCGTGCGGCTTCGAAAACGCGCTCATATCTTCCGAAGCGGGTAACTGGCTGTTCGTACCGTTTATTGCGGTCGCCGTTGCGCTGTCGGATAAATTCAATTTCGGCGCAAAGCTCTTTGCCCGCGGTGCGGTAATTTCTGCGGCGCTGATTTCGGTAATGCTCGTCTGCGCCGCAAGGTCGGGCAATGCGGTAACTTCCGTAACGTTCGGTTCGGGATATTCGGGCGGCTCGGTGCTTATAAACACGAACGGCGGAGCGGTGCTTATAGTCACGGAAAACTACCGCTCGGTAAGGGACGTGCCCGTCGGCGTTCACACTCTGGTGGTGCTGGGCGGCGAGGATAATCTGTCCGTAGCGTTCGCGTTGGGCGGTGCTTTCGATAAGGTATATGCGCGCGGCAGCGCGATTCCGGTCACGGATATAGGTTCCGTTTCGGTGATATATTCGGATAATTTCGAAGCGTGCGGCGTTAAATTTTCTTTCGAGGGCAGCACGCTCATTGCGCAGACCGAAGGGGTTACAATTTGCGTCGCGCTGGAAGAAGAGGGGGCGCTTTACGGCTCGCTCTTGCGCGAAGCCGATTTCAATTTATACTGCTACGGTTCGGAAGGCGCGGTTCTGTTTACGGCGGAAAACAGCTTTGGCTTGCCGTTCTGCGGACGAATGCGTTACGAAATTTCAAACGGAAAAATACGACCTTCTTACGTTATACCAAAGGAATAACAAAAATGAAATTCACACAGCTAAAAGACGATATCAAAGAGGGCGCAAAGTCCATATATTTGATTGAGGGCGACGACGCGTACTTCCGCGCAAAGGCGGAGGAACAGATTAAGTCGGCATTCCTTGAAATGCCCGAACTCAATTTTACGGCTTTCGACGGCGCGCAGTACAAGGGCGCCAACCTCACCGATATAACCTCCGCGCTTTCGGCGTTTCCCTTCATGGCGGAAAAGCGCATAGTAAAAATAACCGACTTCTATCCGACCGAGGGCGACTACGAAAAGTATATAAAGCCCGTGTTCGAAAATTTTCCCGAAACGACAATTTTGATAATCGTCAATACGCAAGGCAAAAAGGGCGTTGATTTAAAGCGCAAAAAATTCGTGACCTATATCGACTGCAACAAGGCGGACAGGGAAACGGTTGCCAAGTGGGCGTATCTCACTATGAAGCGCGCGGGCGTTTCTTCCACGGTGGAGGCGTGCGAGGCGGTTGCCGACTATTGCCTTTGCGATATGGCAAGGGTAAGCAAAGAAGTCGAAAAACTGATAGAGTACGGTAAAGAGGGCGGCGTAAACAAAGCGGTCGTAGACGAGCTGGTGTACAAGGACGCGGACTACCGCGTGTATCAGATGACGGGTGCAATCGCGCGCCGCGACTATGGCGGCTTTTCGGAGATATGCTACGACCTTCTTGACAAGGGTTTTGACGAAAACGCGGTAATAGGTTCGCTTTTGAACTATTTCAAAAATCTTTTAACCGTGCTTTCTTCCGACGCGGCGGACAGAGAGCTTATGGCGTCTTTAAAGATGACCGACTACGTTCTTGGCAAGACAAAACAGCAGGCGCGCGCGGTGGGGGAGCAAAAGCTTATCGCGTATATCAACGCGCTCTATTCGCTGTCGTCGTCGTTCAAAAGCGGTCAGATAACACAAAGGGGCGCGTTCGAAAGCGCAATTGCCCGCGTATTTTTCGACTGAAAACACAAAAATTCTTTTATACGCATTATTATTCTGTCAAAATGCTTTATTTTTTTTGTGAAAACTAATATAATAGTGTATATCTATTTTGACACAGAATCATTAAAAAAAATG
>CAMWHW010000115.1 GCA_947174175.1 uncultured Clostridia bacterium
GTACTAAGGCAGTATGAACAGTGGTGAAATGCGCTTTGGCTCATTAACGTCTTTTTTATCTACAATTCTAATTGCACCGATATTTTTGCCGTCCAGTTTAATTAAATAGAAATATGTAAACGGTTGTCTTAAACGATATAAAACTTTTTCCAAAGTTTCATTTGCGGGACTTGTGTCATAGTCTTTATATTTATCTAACAACTCCGCAAACGCAGCTTTTTGCATTCTCAGAATTTCTTTCGCGTCGCGTTCGTCTGCCTTAATCAATTGAATATTCATTATTTTAATCTTTTTCCTAATTCAAAAACTCTATTTATTTCGGTTTTGTGATTTTCCGTTAAGTCGTTTAAAGTGTCTGTTTCACAGATTGAAATTCTCTCTATGGTATCAATGCTCAGGTGTCCGAAATAATGTTGAATAGAATTTAAAATTATTTCGTTTTCCTGTTGTCGTACGCCTGCGCGCACCGCAATAGCAATTCCTTTAATCGGTTTTTCCGCTTTCAGAATTCGGTTCGGGTTGGTGTCGCCGTAAGGCGTAGTCCTGTCAAACAGTGTTTTAAGCTGAGCGGGAACGTCAGCCCAATAGGAGGGAGCGGCAATTGCAACGTAATCGGAACTCAATAAATCTTTTATCACGTTTTTAACTTCGTCACGTTGCACGCACTCGCCGTCGATATAGCATTTTTTGCAACCGCAACAATAATTCATATTCAATTTGCTGACGTAATATTTTTTTACTTCAATGCTCGGGTTATCGATGCCTTTTATTAAAGTGTCGATAAGGTAGGAGCAACTGCCGTTAATTCTTGCGCTGCCTATAATGCAAGTAATTTTCATCATTTTATCAACCGCCTGAACCGTATTTCGATTATAATATCACAAATAAAAATAAATAACAACGGTATTTACAAAAAACTCATTTTTCGACAATTGTGGAATTAGACAAGCCGTAAAAAACATAATTTATAAAACTTGATTAAAGAGGTGTAAATTTATGTTTTTCGACGTTGTTGGTCTGTTGCTTTCAAAGATTTTCTTTTTTACTGGCGTGGTGCGCCAGAAGGGCACGTTCCCCAAGCCGCTTTCGCCCGAGGACGAAAAAAAGTATCTTGCCCTTGCCCGTTCGGGCGATAAGGAAGCAAAGGATATTCTCGTCAAACACAATATGCGCCTCGTCGCGCACATAGTCAAAAAGTATTCTGGTTCCGCCGAAACGGACGACTTGCTTTCGGTCGGCTCGATAGGTCTTATAAAGGCAATCAACACATACCGCGAAGGTAAGGGCACTCAGCTTGCAACTTACACCGCGCGGTGTATTGAAAACGAAATTTTAATGCTTATCCGTTCGGGCAAAAAGCACAAAAACTGTATTTCCATAAACGACCCCGTCGGCACGGATAAGGACGGCAACGAACTCACGGTTATGGACTTACTTGCCGAAAAGGAGGAAAACGTCTTTTCGCGCGTTGAAAAATCTATTCAGCGAGAAAAATTCGTCTCACTTTTAAAGGGCATTTTAAATCTGCGCGAATACACCATAATTTCCATGCGCTACGGGTTGGAGGACGGCGTGCCCATGCCGCAGAGAGAGGTCGCAAAAAAACTGGGTATTTCTCGCTCGTACGTTTCGCGTATAGAAAAGCGCGCCATAGAAAAGTCGCGGCAGCATCTTAAAAAGGAAGATTTTTTCACCGACTGAGCGTAAATATTTGCAAACGGCACCGAATGTTGTTATAATAAAGCGGATAATAAACTTTTTAAGGTGCGGTTTATGGAAATTTACGAGGAACTTAAAGAGCGCGGTCTCATTGCGCAGGTTACTGACGAAAAGGAAATTCGCGAGCTTATCAACGGCGGCGGCGCCCGCTTTTATATAGGATTCGACCCCACGGCGGACAGTTTGCACGTCGGTCACTTTATGGCGCTGTGCCTTATGAAAAGGTTGCAGATGGCGGGTAACAAGCCCGTCGTGCTCGTCGGCGGCGGCACGGGCTATATCGGCGACCCCTCGGGCAGGACGGATATGCGTGCCATGCTCACCCCCGAAATAATCGAGCACAATTGCGCTTGCTTTAAAAAGCAGATGGAAAGATTTATCGAATTCGGTGAAGACAAGGCGATAATGGTTAACAACGCCGACTGGCTTTTAAAACTCAATTATATCGAGCTGTTGCGCGAAGTCGGGGCTTGCTTCTCGGTCAACAATATGTTGCGTGCCGAGTGCTATAAGCAGCGTATGGAAAAGGGGCTCAGCTTCCTTGAATTTAACTATATGATTATGCAGTCCTACGACTTCTATCACCTGAACGAGGCGTACGGCTGCAATATGCAGTTCGGCGGCGACGACCAGTGGTCCAATATGCTGGGCGGTACCGAGCTTATCCGCAAAAAGACGGGCAAGGACGCGTACGCCATGACCATAACCCTGCTTTTGAACAGCGAGGGAAAGAAGATGGGCAAGACGGCAAAGGGTGCGGTCTGGCTGGACGAAAACAAGACCACGCCTTACGAGTTCTATCAGTACTGGCGCAACGTTGACGACGCCGACGTTATGAAGTGCATCAAAATGCTCACGTTTATCCCTATGGACGAAATCCGCGAAATGGAGAAGTGGGAGGATAGCCGCATTAACGAGAAGAAGGAAGTGCTGGCGTTCGAGCTTACCAAACTCGTTCACGGAGAGGAGAAAGCGGCAAATGCAATGGCTCAGGCAAAGGCGGCGTTCGGCGGCTCTACCGAAAACCTGCCCACAAAAGATATTAAGGTTGAAACGGCAACAATTATCCCTGTGCTCGTTGCGGCAGGCATATGCGCAAGCAACGGCGAGGCGCGCAGGCTCATTCAGCAGGGCGGCGTTTCGATTAACGATGATAAAGTTACCGACATAAACGCACCTGTGTGCAGCGGCGACGTCATTCACAAGGGCAAAAAAGTTCACGTTAAAATCAATCTTATATAATGGCGGAAAAGTATCTTTCGATTGCGGGCGAAACGGTGACCGAAAAGGTCATTGAAAAATCGCGTTTCATAACCGTCAGTCGACACGTGGACGGCGAGGAAGAGGCTAAGGCTTTTATTGCTGAAATAAGCAAGAAGCACGCCGACGCCACGCACAACTGTTATGCGTACGTTTGTGACAAGCTCGGCAACAATCTGCGCTTTTCGGACGACGGCGAGCCGCAGGGTACGGCGGGTATGCCGATGCTGGAAGTGTTGCGCGCCAACGGACTGTGCGAAGCCGCTGTCGTCGTCACGCGCTATTTCGGCGGAATAAAGCTGGGTGCGGGCGGACTGGTGCGCGCGTACTCGGGTTGCGTTGCCGAAAATATTGCAGCGGCGCAAAAAGTTATTTACGAAAACTGTGCGGAAAGCGTCTACGCGGTGGACTATCCCGAAGTCGACGCGGCTTTGCGCTTTTTCGGCAAAGAGGACTGCAACCTGCTTAATACTCAATATGCGGATAAAGTCGCATTCACCGTTGCGGTCAGGCAAGAAAGGGAAGGGGAATTTAACAGCGCAATTACTAATTTTCTGAACGGAAGATTGACGATAGAAAAGAAGCGGGAATACTTTTTCCCGTTTGAGGTGTGAATGGCAACTTTAAGCGCACAAGATTTCGAGCTTGAACTAACCGTTATAGGCGGCTGGGATGCCTATATAGCTGTTAGTGGCAAAAGCTATTCGGGAGCAATATCCTTTGAAGTTTTAGATTATGAATATGATGAATTTAAAAAGACGATTGCAAAATTATATAAAACGCTCAAAGAGGGCGAGGCTGTTTTAAAAGAAGATTACGGTAACAGTAACTATATTAAATTCACGTCGGACGGGCTTGGGCATTTTATAATAAGCGGCGAATTGTATGACTGTAATATGTTTTGGAAGCTTTCGTTTTCCGAGACGGTTGACCAGACGTATTTCAGAAATTTTATTTCCGAACTTTCAAACGAAAAATAAAAAGACAGTGATTTTATTCACTGTCTTTTTTAATGGTGCGGACGAAGGGACTTGAACCCCCATGGTTGCCCACAGGAACCTGAAACCTGCGCGTCTGCCAATTTCGCCACGTCCGCTCAAAATCGTTACGGATACAAACTATCCGCGAACAAAAGCAAAGCAATTATAATAGATAAAAGCGCAAGTGTCAAGCGAAAACGCGGACTTTGAAAATTTACTTTTGATAAAATAAATTTCGTTTTGTGCAAACTTGACAAAGAGTTAGCCAATTTAACATTTTTTAAGTTTTGCTTTGATTTTACCTTGC
>CAMWHW010000116.1 GCA_947174175.1 uncultured Clostridia bacterium
CTGGATAGAGCGTTGGTCTACGGAACCAAAGGCTAGGGATTCGAATTCCTTACGGTGCACCACGCGCAATCTGATTTTTATATCGGGTTGCGTTTTTCTTTGCATTTAAAAAGCCGTAACTGCCGTCAATTGCTTTCAGGCAAATTGCGCTTGCCGGTAAGTTCGGATAAAACTATCTTGTAAACCGCAGTATTTTCAAGCCCTCTGCAACGGTCAATCGGATAATCGTCAAAGCCGTAACGTTCAACCAGCTTACGCAAGCCGTGCAATTTTTCTTCCCCGTCGACTTTACTGATAATACCCGTACCAATCACACTTTCGTACCGCGTCGTTATTCCTGTTTTCGTAGGGTCTACTTTATAAAAGATATCAGCCTCAATGCAAACGTGATTATTGCTTGCGATACACTCGGTTTTCAGCCCCGCAACGGCGCCGTGAAAATAGATAACGACTTTTTCATTAACGATATCCAACCCGAAAGATACGGGAACGACGTAAGCCCCGTCCCCATTTGTCAGCCCCAGACGAATCGTATTGCATCTTTTAAGTATATCAACAATCTCGTTAAAATCTTTTACTTCCCTTTCCTTTCTGTTCATTTGATTGCCGCCATATATTATCGTCCGAATTATTATAACACCCGCCTACTTAAAAGACAAGAGTAAACGGGTGCAAAGTCAATTGCACCCGCCATATATCTATCTTTCCGTTATTGCAATAAAAGATACTGTTCGATATTCAATGTCAGTTCGATAGCGTAATCACGCTCGGAGTCCGTGCCGTAGTCGGTTTTAATCCACCAGCCGTCAACCGTTATTACACTTCCCGACTCGTAATTTAACGTTATTTTATAAGGAGAGGTCGCCTTAACCTGAGAATAGCGCAGACGGTATTTACCGCCGTTCAACACCTGCAAAAATTGCTCGTTGGAAACGGTAAGCGAAACGCCCCGTCCGAGATACGAAACGGTTACGCTTTCCACCCCATTCAAAGGAACCAGGCGCGAAACTTTCCTGGGCAAAAACAGTGCCAGGCAAACGCTCATAACAGTCACAGCCACTGCTACGGCAACCGTAACGCATACAATCGCAATTTTCTTTTTCATAACTCCGCTCCTTATTCCAAGCCACATATTTCAGAATAGTCGATTAATTCACCATTATTCAAATTTGTACAAATTACATCCACATAAGAACATTCATTATCTTCATATGTGCAATATTTTAACTCTATTGGAATAGCCTTTTCCCCTTCTATATAATACACATTATGTATCTCTACATCAACCAAATTATTAAAAATTCTATTATCTATTTTTATACTTTGAAGCGGCTCGATTGATTGATAATTTATTGGTAACACTTCCTGATTATTATAAACAATATTTGATCTACTAATGGAAACTATCTTTTCATTATCCATTTCATAATCATAGAAGTCATTTGTCAAACAACCATTTATAGTCTTGTAAACCCTATACGAACCATCCCCATTATCATGTTTATACCATTCTGTAGAAACCTTCATTCTACTTTGCATTTCCGCTTCTAAATTTCTGATGTCTTGAGCTTTTTTCCTTTTGACATTAGAAAATATGATTCTTGTGTTCACATCTCCTGCAATCTGATAATCTCTTACATTATCCCATACCCAAATCACTCCGTCTTTGGCATATTTACATGCCTTTTCTAAAGTTTCACCTTTAGACAATTTATTAAACAATCTATTTGTAAAGGTTCTTGAAGAACCAACTGCTATTGTATCTGGCCAACCAACAGCAGATTGTGCTCCAACTTCAACTGCTTCATGCATCATAGATGTTTTAAAAATATTACCAGTATTTGCAGAATAACAAGCTGACCATACCGCTACTTTGCATATTTCCATTTCTGTTAAACTACATATACCCAAATCCCCAATCGGAAATGCAAAGCCATCCCCTTTGTTCCCATTTTTAGTGCCATAACCATGCCCTGCATAAAAAACCACTTCACTATTCAAATACTGATATCCTCGTTCGTCAAAGCTAGTGATATGATCACTTGTGTGAATTTGAGCATCTGAAAATTTGTAAGTCAAATATTTATCATTTAAATATTCATAAGGCTTTTCAAGATCGGGCTTTGTATTTATTTCTCCTTTATTTTTGTTCTCACTTCTATTTTCTATATATGTTTTATTAGTTTCCAAATCGTTATAATCAAATCCATATAAAACGGCTTGTTGCATTCTAACTTGTAGTTTTGTTTTACCAGAACTTGATGTAGAATAAAGCCAAAGCACAACTGTTACATCCGTATTTTCAGCAACAAAACCTACGCATGCATTTTTATCTACTCCGTCATCATCACTTTTGTAAGTTTGGTCGTTTACTACAACTGCCAAGACAGTATCATAATCTCCACGTGTCTCAACAACATAATATCCGTATCTAGAAATATGAATTTTAAATGATTTTATTTCACCTTCTCCTATATCAACAAAATAATGTCTATTTAAGATAATTTCTTCAGAATCAGCATATGCATACATATTTGTTATTTTGGAATTTGAAATTAACATAACACCTATTAATATTGATGAAATAATAATGCCTATAATTAAACTAAAATGCTTTAATGTTTTTCTTTTCATAATGTTTCTCCTTTTACTTTCCATTTTTAATAAATTCCTTGAAAAGATTTAATGCAATTCTATCACACGCCGTAGAATAAAACCACCACATTTAGTTTACATTTGTGTAAATCTTAGTTTACATATAATAAATTCACACAAGCGTCAAAATAGTTTAAATTTTTAGTTTTTACTTAACAAATTAAAAACGGGTGCAAATGACTTTGCACCCGTCATATTACTTATTTACGTATTTTACTGCTTTTCGACGTTTACGCCGTAGACCGAAGCAACCTCGCCCGAAAACTTGTGCATATTTGAGCACGATTTTAAGGTTACCGTGTCTTCGAACTCGTCAATCTTTTTAAGCTGTTCGCGGCTCAGTCTGGACGGAATATCTATCTCCACCGTGACGAACAGGCTGCCCGTACCGTTGACCGTCTTAACGCCCTTGCCGCGCAGTGAAAAGCTTGTGCCGCTAGCCGTGCCTGCGGGAATTGTAAGCTCTATCATATCGTCGATAGAGGGCACTAAAATCTTGCCGCCCGCAACCGCCGTGCGGTAGCTTATGGGCACGGTGACGAACAAATCCTTATCCTTGCGCACTAAAAGCTTGTGCGGCTCTATGCGGAAATAGACGTACAAATCGCCGCACTCGCCGCCGTTGGCCGAAGCCTGACCGTAGCCGCGCTTTCTCAGCGAACTGTCGCTGTCCACGCCAGCTGGAATTTTGACCGTGAACGAGGTCTGCTTGCGCGTGTAACCCGCACCCTTGCAGTCGGGACAACGGTCGGTAATCTTCTTGCCCGTGCCGTTACAGTCCGTACATACGCCCACCTGTATGGTGCGCCCGAAAATGGTATCCTGCTGATATTTGATTCTTCCCGAACCGCCGCACTTGGGGCAGGTAGTATACGCGGTGCCGTTCTTGGCGCCCGTGCCCGAGCACGATTTGCACGGCTCGTTGCGGGTATAGCTTATGTCCTTGCTGCACCCCTTTATAGCGTCCAGGAAGGAAAGACGAATTGTCTGCTCTATGTCCGCGCCGCGCGACCGGGTGGGCGCGCTCTGTCTGCCGCCGAACCCTCCGAAGCCGCCGAACATTGAGGATATTATGTCCTCGAAGCCGCCCATGCCTCCCATTCCGCCTGCGCCGCCCATACCGCCCATACCGGGGTGATCCAGTTCGAAGTCGTATTGCTTGCGCTTATTCTCGTCCGAAAGCGTTTCGTTCGCCTCGTTTATCTCCTTGAACTTTTCCGCGCAAGCCGCGTCGCCGGGGTGGAAATCGGGGTGATACTGCTTTGCAAGCTTGCGGTATGCCGACTTAATCTGGTCGGGCGTTGCGTTTCTCTGCACGCCGAGCACGTCGTAGTAATTTTTTTTGTCTGCCATTTCGGAATTCTCCGTAATATGTAGTAATTTTTAAACCGTATTTTTAACCGCTTACAGCGCACGCCTTGGCGTGCGCTGTTAAACAGTTTAGTTTTAAATCGAACCGTTTTCAGATTTTAATTATGCTGCTTGAAGTCGGTGTCGTCATCGTCGCTGCCTGCACCGGGGTTCTGACCCTGCGCCTGCTGATACATCTTTGCGATAACGGGCTGAACGTCGGTCGAAAGCTT
>CAMWHW010000117.1 GCA_947174175.1 uncultured Clostridia bacterium
GCGTCGCTATGCGATAAAAAATACCGTAAAGAGTACGGCGAATTTATCGTTGAAAGCGTAAAGGCGGTAGACGAATGTCTGTCGTCGGGTATGCGCGTGTCGCAAATAGTCTGCACGGCTGAATTTTCCGAAAAGTATTCTGGTGCAATAATCGTGACGGACGAGCTGTTTGCCCGCATATCGACCGAAAAGGCCCCCCAGGGCGTGCTTGCAGTTGTTAAAACACCCGAAAAGAAGCTTGACAAACCGCGCGGGAACTGTCTGCTTCTGGACAGAGTGCAGGACCCGGGCAATCTGGGAACTATTATCAGAACGGCAAATGCGGCAGGATACGGGGATATTTATCTAATCGACTGTGCGGACGCTTACTCACCCAAATCAATCAGGGCAAGTATGGGCGGCGTGTTCTACGTCAACGTTTACGAAGGAAATTACGACGAAGTGTTCGAAGCTCTTAAAGGCGTGCCCGTAATCTGTGCGGATATGGACGGTGACGACGTCTTTTCGTTCTACGCTCCCGCAAAGTTCTGCCTTTGCATAGGTAACGAAGGAAAGGGTGTTAGCGATACGGTTTCGGCAAAATCTTGTTATACGGTAAAGATACCGATGCGTGACACTTGCGAGAGTCTTAACGCCGCCGTATCCGCGGCAATTGCAATGTACGCTTTAAAGAATAACCAAAAAGGAGTATAAAATATGTCAGGACATTCCAAATGGCACAACATACAGGCTAAAAAGGGTAAAACGGACGCTGCGCGCGGTGCAATCTTCACAAAGCTCGGCAGGGAGCTTGCCGTTGCTGCTAAGAGCAACCCTAACCCCGACACCAACAGCAAACTTGCGGACGTTATTGCGAAGGCAAAAGCCGCTAACATGCCTAACGACAACATTAAAAGATCGATTGCCAAGGCGGCGGGCGAACTCAGCGGAAAGGACTATAAGGAGCTTACCTATGAAGGCTACGGCGTTGCAGGTTCGGCTGTAATCATAACTACGCTTACGGATAACGTAAACAGAACGAGCGGCGATATAAGCTCTACCATGTCCAAGTGCGGCGGTCAGATGGGTAAGCCCGGTTGCGTAAGCTACCAGTTTGATAACAAGGGGTTAATCGTCATCGAAAAGACCGTTAAGCTGGAAGAGGACACTATGATGGAATATTGTCTGGAAGCAGGTGCCGAGGACTATTCCGCGGACGAGGACGTTTACGAAGTATATACCACACCCGAAGATTTTTCGGCTGTGCGTAAGTATTTCGAAGATAAGGGCGTAACCTTCCTGGAAGCTGAAATCAAAATGGTTCCTCAGACTTATATCACTCTTCCCGACGATAAGCTTGCAACTTTCCGCAAGATGCTTGATAAGCTTGAAGAGCTTGACGACGTACAGAACGTTTATCACAACGTCGAACTGCCCGAAGAAGATGAAGAATAATTTTATTTAATAAACCCGCCATGAAACGGCGGGTTATTTTTTATTAGGTATTGAAATATTCGAATTTTTAGTGTAATATCGTATTTGGAGGAATTGAAATGAAAAAGCTTCTTATTGCGGCAGGTGTTGGCGTTTTAATGTGCGCGGCAGCTTTTGTCGGGTGCGTAAATAAAGCACCTCATACCGAGCACGATTATAATTATGAGTATATAGACAAAAACGGTCATAAAATAACGTGCAGCGGTTGTGATTTGGATGATACACAGGCGCATAATTACACTTATGAGTACGTTGACGGAGAAACTCATAAAAGAACGTGTGTTGACTGCAACTTCAGCGATACTGTTGCGCACGCTTACGTATACGAGTATTTTGACGGAAACAGCCATAAAGTAACGTGCAGCATCTGTGATTTGGACGTAAAGGCGGTGCACGATTTCAGTTATGAGTACGTTGATGAAGACGGTCATAAAAAGACGTGCACTATATGTAATAATACTGAAACCGTCGCACATGACTACGAGTATGAGTACGTTGACAATAAAACTCATAAAAGATCGTGCGGCATATGCAACGTAATCGAAACAGTGAGTCACGATTATGAATACGAAAAAATTGACGAGAGTAACCACAAGACGACGTGCTCTCATTGTGTGGAGCTGGATGAAACGGATGAGCACGTTTATTCTGAAGAGACCGATCTTATCTGTGACCCGTGCGAGTACAAAAGAGATTGGTATAAGCTTATGACAGCCGATGCCAAAGAAAGTATTTCTGCGGACGGCTACGTGAATGACAACATAGGCGACTTTTCGCAGTACGTCGGCACTTCCGCATACCGCACGGTAACAACTGCAGACGAGTTTATACAGGCAATAATGGACGCGAGATGGAAGTATTCCAGTGCGTGGAACGCTGATACTTTGAGTGTCGATCAAACGTTGACAGCGGAAGGTTCTGTTCACGTCATAGAAATTGCAAACGACTTGGACTTAGGGTTTAATCATATCAGTGAAAATTATAGAGCAAAAACGATAAAAGATTCTCACTCTTACATTGAAAGTTATTGCCGTGGCAAACAGTCGAATATTGATAAGTTTTCAATGTCGGATATGTATACGGAGCACGGAATTTCTAAAATAAAAATTGAAAATACCAATAATTTGCTTGTTTATTCTAAAAACGGCGCAAGATTGACGCATGCGGGCTTTAGTATTTTAAGTTGCGACAACGTTGTTTTCAGAAATCTTGAGATGGACGAAATGTGGCAATGGGAAGATGCGGCGAGTTCCACGACGGGTAACGTCGGTGACTACGACGCTTTCGGCTGGGCTTATTTTAAAGTTGCTCACAGTGGATACGTATGGATAGACCACTGCACGTTCGGAAAGTCGTACGACGGTCAGATCGACTATTCAAACCCAGTATATAATACTGCGGGAACGGCATTCCGCGCACCTTATGGAGCTACGGGTGAAAACGGTTTGCATATCAGTTGGTGCAAATTCAATGCAGGCAGCGACGACCCCGACGGCTATCTGTATAAAATGATGGCAAGAATCGAGGAGGAATATCAGGCGGGTGAACAAAATTATCTGTATTACAATGCTTTGAGAAATGGCGGTGTAAGCTTTGAAGATATTCTTTACGGCTTGGCTATTCCTCAGAAGAAGGGCTTTTTGTGCGGAGACAGCGGTAACGGTAAAGAAGACTACGATTACAATCTTTCGTTGCAAATATCATTTGCAGACTGCTTATTTAAGAATATAGAAGACAGGTTGCCCAAGCTTCGCGGCGGCAATGCGTATATGTATAATTGCGTGGTTGACAGTACGGAGTATATGACGTACCGCACGAAATTAAGAAACGCGGGCGCTGCATCTTTGGTTTCAAAGGTAAAAAGCAATTGGAAGTGCGCTCTTGTGTCGCAGGGAATTGTTTGCGGTAACGGCGGAAGTTTTAAAGCCGAAAACTGCATTTTTAAAGGAATTGAAACTCTGTTAAAGAATAACGACGGCGGCGGAGTGACTGATGGCGACAAAATTCGTCCTGTAGACGCAGGCTATCAGTTGGTGAATTGTAGTTATCAGAAGACGGCTGAATCAACTCCGACTACGACAGCTTTTACCAATAGCAATTCCTCGACTTTGAACACCGAGAATTTTAAATGGAATACAGAGACGGGTGAGGCACCGTTTGAGGTTGAGTGGATTGAACTTGGTAAACTTGAAAATATGCTTACTCATCCTTGGTATGGAGCCGGAGTAAACGATATTATGCAGGAAAGATTACAAAAAAGCAATTATTGTGAATAAAACGGCAATTGTTGCTCAATATAATGTTACAAGCGGTAACGCTTTATTATATAGCCGATTTCGGGTTAGCATTACCGTGAGTAATGGTTTTCGTTAATTTGTTTCGGCAAGGGGGATATTCTTACGTTTAAGAATATCCCTCTTATGAATTTTTTGAATAAAATATAAATAGAATACAGTATGGCTAAGAGGAAAAAGCTGTACTTGATTATTTTGCTTGCAATTACGGTTGCGCTGATTATATCCGTGCCCGTAATGGCTGCCGTGCGCAATGGGAAAGCGTTGACCGAAGACGACGGACAGATGCAGCATATTACGGTATGGCAGATAGACGGTTTTGAGGGCGGAAAGGGGTCGCGCAGTCAATACCTTCAAAAAACCGCTGAAAAGTGCTTTAAGGGTGAAAAAATTTACGTAAGCGTAACGTCGTTGTCGGCAGACGCGGCAAGAGCGAACTCCGAGCGGGGTGAGCGCCCTGATATGG
>CAMWHW010000118.1 GCA_947174175.1 uncultured Clostridia bacterium
TAATTACCCAGGGTGACGGCTTGGACGGTTTAGGCGATCTTGGACTTGCGGGTAGCAGCGGCAAGAAAAAGAAAGATATATTAAACGTTTACGATTACTTACCTAAAAATTAAAGAGTTTTAAAGTTAATTTAAAAAGCGGAGCCGTTTGACGGCTCCACTTTTTTGCTTCAATTCAATATTACTTTTCGTTTTTGTTTACGGGTTTGAGGTTCCAGATATTTTCCGCATAGTCTCTAATGCTTCTGTCAGCCGAGAAGAAGCCCGAAGCCGCTATGTTATTGAGCGACATTTTGTTCCACTTCATCTTATCCTTGACGTACAAGTCGGAAATCTGATGCTGCGTTCTGCTGTACGAAACGAAGTCCGCCATGCACATATAAGGGTCTGCAACGGGCGTATCGGTGAGCAGGTAATTTGCCATATCCGCAAACGACTGACCGTTAAAACCTATAATCAACGCTTCGATAATTCTTCTCAGTCTGGGCGAGTCGTGATAGTACTTGCTTGAACTGTAACCGGCACGCCAGATATCGTCCACCTCGTTTGATTTAAGACCGAATATAAAGATATTCTCGTCGCCGACAGCCTGCGCCATTTCCACGTTTGCGCCGTCAAGCGTACCTATGGTCAACGCGCCGTTAATCATAAACTTCATATTGCCGGTACCGCTAGCCTCTTTGCCCGCAAGCGAAATCTGCTCCGATACTTCGGAAGCCGGCATAAGCTTTTCGGACATAGTAACGTTGTAATCTTCCATATAAACGACGTTGAGTTTTTCGTTTATCTTGGGATTCTTCTTTATGTCCGCGGAAAGGAAGTTTATAAGCTTTATAATCTGCTTAGCCATGGAATAACCGGGAGCCGCCTTTGCGCCGAAAATGAATGTCTTGGGCTGCATTTCCATATCGGGGTTATCCTGCAAATCAAGATACAAGTCGATTATGTTGAGCACGTTGAGAAGCTGACGCTTATACTCGTGCAGTCTCTTTGCCTGCGTATCAAAAATGGAATCGGGATTGATTACGAAGCCCTGCTTCTTTAAAGCGTAATCAACAAACTGCTTTTTCTTGATTGCCTTAATTTCTTCAAGGCGCTTCAAAACGCTTTTATCGTCCTCGAACTTCTTAAATTCGGCAAGCTGCGAGCTGTCGTGCACGAATCCGTCGCCTATGCAGTCGCACAAAAGTTGCGTAAGTTCGGGGTTGGACTGGCAAAGCCATCTTCTGTAAGCTATACCGTTGGTTACGTTGCCGAATTTTTCAGGCGTGAAATCGTAGAAATCTTTAAATACCGACTTCTTTATAATTTCGCTGTGCAGCGCCGCAACGCCGTTTACGCTGTGACCGCCGTAAACCGAAAGGTTTGCCATCTTTATGCGGCTGTGCTCGATAATCGACATGCGCGAAATTTTAGCCCACTCGCCGGGGAATTTATCCCAAAGCTCCTCGCACAGTCTGCGGTTGATTTCCTGAATAATAGAATGTATTCTGGGAACGATTCTTGCAATAAGATCTTCCGACCAGGTTTCAAGAGCCTCCGCAAGTACGGTGTGGTTTGTATATGCGCAAGTTGCGGTCGTAATTGCCCACGCGTCGTCCCAGTCGTAATAATACTCGTCGATAAGTATTCTCATCAGCTCTGGAATTGCCATTGCGGGGTGCGTATCGTTTAAGTGAATTGCCGCAAGTTTGGGTAAATCTTTCAGATTGCCGTATCTGTGACGGTGGTCGTCAACTATGTTCTGAATTGACGCCGAGCACAGGAAATACTGCTGTTTAAGTCTTAAAGACTTACCGTTCAGGTGGTTATCCGCGGGATAGAGCACCTTAGTGAGAACTTCGGCGTCGTTATCCTCGGTCATAGCCTGATAATAGTCACCCTGCGAGAAGAGCTTCATATTGAAGTCCTGCAAGGGCTTTGCTTTCCAAAGTCTTAAAACGGAAACCGCTTCGCTGTCCTTACCGGAAACCATCATATCGTAAGCAACCGCTTCGATATCCTGGGTATCCTTGTATTGAAGCTGCATTCCGTTTTCCGTCCACTGCTCCTCAACTTTGCCGTTGAAACGCACGATGAACGATTTATCCGTTCTTTGCGTAAGCCACACTTCGCCGCCGGGAAGCCACACGTCGGGAAGCTCCATCTGCCAGCCGTCGACTATCTTCTGTTTGAAAAGTCCGTATTCGTAGCGGAGCGAATAGCCCATTGCGGGATAATTACCCGATGCAAGCGCGTCCATAAAGCACGCCGCAAGTCTGCCCAAACCGCCATTACCTAAGCCTGCGTCGGGTTCGAGTTCGTACAATTCTTCAAGCGAACTTCCGTAGGAAGCGACTGCCTTTGCAAACGCGTCGGTAGCGCTCAGATTGTATAAACTGTTTTTCAGGGAGCGTCCCAGAAGGAACTCCATGCACAAATAATAAACCTTTTTTGCACGCTTTGCTTTGCACTTTTTTTGGAAATGTTGTCTCTTTTCGAGTAAGATATCTCTTACGCACATGACAACAGCCCTATAAAGTTGTTCTTTGGAAGCTTCGGTAGGCGCAACGCCGTAATATCTTGAAAGTTTACCCTTTACAAGATCCTTGACTTCCTTTTCGGTAATAGCCGTAATGCTCATTATATTCTCCTGATAATGTAAAATTATTTAAGCATTTCCAAGTACAGAGCCTCGTATTCCTTAGCCGACTTATTCCAGCTGAAATCGGACGTAGCCGCTCTGTACCTGAGTTTTGCCCATTCTTTTTTGTTTTTATAATCTTCTACCGCTTTTCTTATAACGTACAGCATATCGTGCGCGTTGTAATTTGCAAACGTGTAGCCGTTTTCAAGCGGTTTGATGCTGTCGTAAAGACCGCCCGTCTCCCTTACGATTGGAACGGTCGCGTATCTGCACGCAATCATCTGCGAAAGTCCGCAGGGTTCGGACTTGGAAGGCATTAAGAAAATATCCGAGCCCGAGTAAATCTTTCTCGACAGGTCGCCGTTGAACACGATATTTGCGCTGACCTTATCGGGATATCTTCCTGCCAGGTCGCGGAAATACGATTCGTACTGATAATCGCCCGTACCGAGAATGACGAGCTGTACGTCGTCCTGCAAAACTTCCTCTATGACGTTGGTTACAAGGTCGAGACCCTTATGCGAAACCAAACGCGAAATCATGGAAATAACGGGCGTATCGGGCTTTTCGGGAAGATTGAGCATCTTTTGAAGCTCCTTCTTGCACACCGCTTTGCCCGACATATCGTCAGCCGTAAAGTTCGCAAACAAGTGGCTGTCAAGCTCGCAGTTATAGCCCTTATCGTCGATACCGTTTAAAATTCCGCGCAGTTTGAACTGGTTATTCCTTATGATAGGGTCGAGACCGTGCGCGTAATATGCGTCCTTAATCTCGTCAGCATACTTGGGGCTGACGGTCGAGAAACGCTCGCTGACCTCGATTGCGCCCTTCATAAGGTTTATGGAATTATTGTACTCTACGAGATACTGATATTTTCCGTAAATGTCGAACAGCGACGACAAGATATCCAGCGAATACTGCCCCTGATATTCTATGTTATGTATTGTGAAAAGGGAACGGATAAACTGGTATTCCTGCCTGAAACAGTAGTTGGTTTTAAGGTAAATTGCGGCGAGCGCAGCCTGCCAGTCGTGGCAATGCATAACCTCGGGATAGAAATTGAGGAAAGGCATGATTTCAAGTACCGCTCTCGAAAAGAACGCAAACCTTTCGCCGTCGTCGAAATATCCGTAGCAACCGGGGCGTTTGAAGTAAAATTCGTTATCGATAAAGTAGAAAATTACCCCTTCCTTTTCGTAAGAAAAGACGCCGCAGTACTGGTTACGCCATGCAAGATGAACGTACAGATTGCCGAGATAGGTAAACTTGTCTCTGAACTCCTTTTTTATATCCGAATAAAGAGGAATTACCACCCTTACGTCGAACTTGCCCGTCTTGGCAAGCGCGGTTGAAAGCGAGCCGATAACTTCAGCAAGTCCGCCCGTCTGTATGAAGGGCGTTGCCTCCGAAGCAACGAAAAGAATTTTCTTTTTATCTTCCGGCTTAACCGCCGCAGTTTTGGTAACCTTCTTTTCGGCTGCGGGCGCAGTAGCTTTCGCCGCAGTGATTTTTGTCGTTGTCTTTTTGGTAGTTGAAGCAGCCATTTTTTATCCCCCTGTTCTGCCTTTAAATTCAGA
>CAMWHW010000119.1 GCA_947174175.1 uncultured Clostridia bacterium
AGAACGCACCCTCGGGATAAACTATCATAATGGGACCGAGCGCGCACAGACCGAAACAGCCCGTCTTGACGATTAAAACGTCGTCAATGCCCAGTTCCTTAAAGCTTGCTTCAAGCTGCTCGATAACTTTAAGCGAGCTCGAAGAAGTACAGCCGGTACCGCCGCAGACAAGAACCTGCTTGCGGTAGCCCGTGTTGACGGAAAGCTTTTCCGCCTGCTCTCTTATAATCTTTCTTACTTTTACGAGGTCGGCTTTGCGGGCCGCTCTCTCTTCCAGTTCTTTAACGGTCATCTTTCCACCTCATTAATCCTGCATGTATTTTTCAAGTATTTCGGGCACGTCCTTTTCGGTAAGCCTGCCGTAAACGTCGTCGTCGACGATCATTACGGGAGCAAGTCCGCACGCGCCTACGCAACGGCAGCTGTCGATTGAAAATCTGCCGTCGGGGGTACATTCGCCGCAGGAGATTCTCAGTTCCCTCTCCACCGCCGCTAAAATTTTATCCGAGCCCTTTACGTAGCAAGCCGTTCCAAGGCACACGCTTATGCGGTGTTTGCCCTTGGGTTGAAGGGAAAACTGCGTGTAGAAAGTGGCTACGCCGTAAACTTCCGACAGAGGAATATTCAGCTCCTCCGCGATGAGCTGCTGAACCTCCGCGGGAAGATAGCCGTAAATTTCCTGTGCTTCGTGCAAAATGGGCATAAGACAGCCGCGCTCGCTCTTGTGCTTTGCAATGCACTCGCGCAGAGCCTTTTCCTGTTCGCCCGTTCCGTTAAAATTGGTCTGTGACATACTCTAACTCCTACATAAAATCTTACCTTTTGATTTTATCACAAATGCCGTGTAAAATGCAAGACGATTGAGGTAAAATGTCGAAGAATGGAAAAAATTTTCAATAACTTTCAAACTGACTGTTGTAAAGCCTGCAATACGCGCCGCCGCGTGCCATAAGCTCTTCGTGCTTTCCCTGCTCTATTACCCTGCCGTCCTCTACCACCAGAATTTTATCCGCGTTGCGTATGGTGGAAAGTCTGTGCGCGATTACGAAGCAGGTCTTGCCGCGCATAAGCTCGGTCATTGCCGACTGAATTATGCGCTCGGTGCGCGTGTCGACGTTGGAAGTCGCCTCGTCTAAAATGAGCATGGGCGCGGGCGAGAGCATTGCGCGCGCAATTGTTAAAAGCTGTTTCTGCCCCTTGGATATGTTGACGGCGTTGTCCGAAAGGTATGTGTCGTAGCCCTGCGGCAGGCGGGTTATAAAGGAATGAATTTTTGCGCGTTTGCAAACTTCTTCCACCCTCTCGCGCGTTGCGCCCTCCGAACCGTATGCAATATTTTCGTACACCGTGCCCGCAAACAGCCAGGTATCCTGCAACACCATGGTAAACGCGCTGCGGAGCGACGAGCGCGTAAAGCTTTTTATATCCCTGCCGTCCACGGTAATTGCGCCCTCGTCGGCGTCGTAAAAGCGCATTAAAAGGTTGATAACCGTCGTCTTGCCCGCGCCCGTCCGCCCGACTATCGCAATTACGTCGCCGCCGTTTGCATTCAGCGAAAAGTCCTTTAACACGGGTTTATCCGGCAGATATCCGAAGGTTACGCCGTTCAAGGCGACGTCGCCGCGCACCTTTTCAAGCGTCCGCGCGCCCTCCTCTTCAAGCACCTCTTCCTTTTCGTCCAGCACGGTGAACACCCTTTCCGCCGCGGCTGCGGACGACTGGAATTCGCCTATAACGTTTGCGATTTCGTTGATGGGACCGGAGAACTTGCGCGAGTAGAGCACGAAGGAAGTTATCTGGCTTATGCCCACTCCGAACCAGCCGAACGCGTACATCAGCGCGCCCAGCACGCTGATGAGTGTGAGCGACAGATTGTTGACCAGATTTACGCTCGGTCCCGAAATGGTGCCAAGGTATTCCGCCCTGGTATACGCCTCGTTAGCCGCCTCGTTCTTCTCGCTGAAACGGGATAAAATTTCCTCCTCCCTGCTATACGCCTTGGTGGTCTTCTGCCCCGTCAGCACTTCTTCGGCAAAGCCGTTCAGTTCGCCCAGCTTAGCCGAGCGCCTGCGGTAGAGCGGCTGAACCTTTTTGGTGATTACGCGCGTTATGATTAGCGACAGCGGAATGGTGACCGCGAACACCGCGACGAGGGGCGCGGCGATTACCAGCATCATAACCAGCGAGCCGATTATCTGCACCGCGCTTTTAAGGACGAGCACCACGTCGTTTGCAAGAGAGGCGCCAACCGTGTCGATATCGTACGAAAGCACGGATATGACGTCGCCCGCCTGACGGGTATCGAAATAGCCGACGGGCAGGTTGACGAGCCGCTTGAACAGGTCGCCGCGCATCTTGTTGGTCATCTTTCGTGCAACGTACGCCATACCCACCGTCGTGGCGTAGCTTATCACTTCGGAAGCGATATATACCGCAACCAATAATATACAGTAGTAGGTTATCGCGTTGAAGTCGGTCGTGCCGTCGGTCTTGATTTCGCCTATGGCAAGACCGCAGACGTAGGGTCCGAGCAGCGACAGAACTACCGAAAGCATATTGCCTAGGAAGACGATTATAAACAGCGGAAGCGACGGCTTCAAGTAGCCGAGCAGGCGGGACAAAGTATATCTGACGTTGACCTTTTTGCGCGCGAACGACCGCCTGTCGTTAAGATTCATACGGGGCTCTTTCATAAATCACCCCCTGACTGAACGGTGCATATCTGGCGGTACTCCTCGCAGTTTTCCATAAGCTGTTCGTGCGTGCCCACGCCCACCGCTCTGCCGTCGTCCATTACCACGATAATATCCGCGTGTCTTACCGCGCTCACCCTCTGCGCTACTATAAACTTGGTGCAGTCGGGATAGTATTCTTTAAGCCCCTTCCTCAGCCGCGCGTCGGTGGCGTAGTCGAGCGCGGAGGAGCTGTCGTCCAGCACTAGTATATCGGGATTGCCGGCAAGCGCGCGTGCAATAAGCAGCCTCTGTTTCTGCCCGCCCGAAAGGTTGGCACCCTTCTGCGCAAGCACGAAATCCAGCCCGCCTTCAAGTCCCTCTATAAAGTCGTCTGCGCACGAGCACCTGACCGCTTTTAAAATATCCTCTTCGTCAAGTCCCCTGAAATAGTCGATATTTTCGCGCACCGTTGAGGCGATTAAAAAGTCGCTCTGGAATGCCGCTCCGAACCGTGAGCGGAACGCGCCGCCCTCCACCGAGCGCACGTCCTTGCCGTCCACGAAAACCGCGCCGCCTTCGACGTCGTAAAAGCGCATCAATAAATTTATTAAAGTGGTCTTGCCGCTGCCCGTGCCGCCGATAACGCCCACGGTCTGCCCCGCCTTAACCTTAAACGAAACGCCTTCCAGATTGTTTTCCTTGCCGTTGTATGAAAAGCTCACGTCTTTAAATTCTATTTTGTAGTCGGGGTTGCCTGCGGGACGGTCGGTAACTTCCATTCGCTCGTCGGTTTCCAGCACGCGCTCTATGCGCTCCGCCGAAGCCACGCCGCGGGAGAGCGTTACGAAGATTTTGGAGATGCCCAGCATTGCGTTCAAAATGAGCGTGAAGAACGAAAGAAAGGCGACCACCGTGCCCGCCTCTGCCGAAAGATACGCGCCCACCGCGATTACCCCGACAAGCCCCAGACTTAAAATAAGGGTTGCAAGCGGATTGGTGAGCGCGGTGAGCTTATTGGTTTTGTATTCGTCGGCGGTCAGTTTGTCGTTTACCGCGCCGAACTTTTTGACCTCGTACTCCGTTTTGGAGAGCGCCTTTATTACGCGCACGCCCGAAATATTTTCCTGCATGGCGCGCGAACGCCCAGGCGCAGCGAACGCGCAACCGCCTGGTTGACGTAGTACGTGTCGCTTGTAAGGCGCGAAACGAGGGACGGCAAAGTGAAGGCGTCCACCTGCGAGCTTTTGAGGGAGCTCGTCTTTTTGAATAAATCGTAACGCAAATCGCGCGTCATATTTCCCGACGAGTGGGCGGCAAAGCGGTTTGCGATTATATTTCCGAACAGCGCAATAAAGGATAACCCAAGCATTGCAACGCCGAGAATTATCATCATCTTCGTATCCTTTACGGGCACGACTTCGTCTATTATGTAATCGAGAACGAGGGGCAGAAAGAGCTCGGCAACGCTGCCGACAAACTTGAACACCAGACCCCATGCGACT
>CAMWHW010000120.1 GCA_947174175.1 uncultured Clostridia bacterium
TACTATTACCGTTACGGAAGCGGGAACCTATACGCTGGAATTCGATATTGCGTACAACTGTGGTGCAGTCTGGAAAACAAGTACGAAAAACGATCAGACAACCAAAAAGGTTGAAATTACGGTAAAACCCAAACAGATAACCAAGCCCACGGCTCCGACGACTACCGAAAAGGAATACACGGGCAGCGGCGCTGAGTTCGAATTTATTTCAACACTGACAAACGCAGAGTGGAACAAGTACATTAAGCTTGACAGCGCAACGGACACGAGCGGCAACGCGGTCACGGGCGTTGTGGATAAGCAGAACAAAAAGATAGAAATTACCAACCCGGGAACGTACGTGGTAAAGCTGGGGCTTGCAAGCAATAACAACACGGTGTGGGCGGATACGCCCCTGGTGCTTGGCGGCACGGCAAACTTCAATCTTAAAATCAAGACGGGTACGGTTTCCGCGCCCACGCTCGGCAATACGGCTAATCTCAGTTACGACGGCAAAGCGAAGGAAATTACTGTAACGGGCTTCGATTACAGATATATGGAAATGACCGTGGAGGGCAAGAACGGCACGGCGGCTGTTTCCACTGCGCCCACCGTTGCGTACGACACCTATAAATACTGGGTTAAGACCGACGGCACGACTACCGAAACCGACCCTCAGGACCCCGCTAACTATACGGAAGAGGAGGGACGGAAAAACTATAAAATAAAGGCAACTTCTGCGGGAAACTATAAGGTAACGTTCAAGCTGAACGCGGAAGGAAAAAAACTGTTCCTTTGGAACGACGGCTCCGCGGACGGCACGGCGGTTGACCAGGACGCAACTTTCAGTATAGCAAAGCAGAGCGTAGTAGTGCCCACGCCCGCTTCTACGCTGGCGTTGACCTACAACGCGCAGGCGCAGACTATGCAGATAAGAAACGCATCGAACAACACGTTCGAAAGCACGCTGTATACGGCAAGCATTTCTGGCAAACAGTTTGCGGCGGACGGCACGGCGGGCACGAATAACGTTGCCACAACGCCCACGATTACGGGCGGACTGGCTTCCGTAACGGACGCGGGTATTTATACCGTTAAAGTCGTTCTTTCCAACAAGACGGACTGCGTATGGGCAAGCGGAACGAACGACGACGTTGCCGACAAGGAAATTACCGTTACGGTAAACCGTGCGGAGCTTGAAGCTTCTTTTACCTGCTCGGCAAAAAATTTCAGCTGGCAGAAAAAGAAGTCGGACGAAACTGCGGAAAGTATAACCGCAACCGTTACGGGCGTGCTGAACGGTCAGACGGTGACTTTCACTTACTACTGGAAGAAGAACGGCGCAAACGAGCAGGATAACGATATTTCAAGCGGAACCGACCTTAGCGCAAGCGTGGATATACCCCTGACCTTAGGCACGTGGGCAGCGGGCTATACATTCGGCGTAAAGCTGGGCACGGACGGCGCGAACTACGTTTTCAAGAGCGGCAAGGACAGCAAGGGCTTTACCATTACCGCGACGGAAGCGGGGCTTGACGAATACGTTTGGAAGTATACGCTGAACGACGGCTCGCAGATTAATATGCCCGCAAACAATGAGCTTGCATATACTCTCGTCAAAGACGACGACGGCAAGGTTACGACGGGTATTTACAATATAATTCTGGACGATTCCGACTTTGCGGACTACTACATAGAAATCGACAAGACCAAGTTTACGGGCGGTTACAAGACCGAATTCAACGGCGGTACGGTTACGGGCTTTAAGGACGTGGGAACGTATAAGACCTACGTTGCGCTGAAAACGACCGACAGCGAATATCAGTTTATTATCAAAAATCAGGACGGCACGGAAACCAAGTCGAGTACGATGACTTTGGAGCTTGAATGGAGTATAGTTAAGGGTACGTTCGATTTGTCGGGCGTTAAGTGGGAATATACTTACACCGATTCCAACGGGCAAAAGCAGACCAAGGACTATACGGGTGCAATCGAGTACGACGACATTAACTACGCCGTAAGGATAAAGGCAAGCACGCTGCCCGCGGGGCTTACGCTTGCGGACGCTTACGAGTACAGCGGCAGGGAGAGGACGGTAAACACCTATTCCGTGACGGCAAGCAAGTCGGACTTCAACTGGGATAACGGCAACTTCAACGAGCCCGATATGACGGCGGCGCAGCTCACGCTTAACTGGGAGATTAAACAGAAAAATCTGTACACCAAATTCAAGTACGAAAAGGTCACGTATACCAAGACCGACGGAACGGTAGTAAGCTATTTCACCAAGGTTCTGGACGTTGATGAAAAGTATAAGAGTTTCGTCAAGTACGAATATACGGACGCGAACGGCAACGTGGTTACGCCCGCGGAGATTGGCGAAGCGCTGGATATGACTACGCCCAAAAAGTACACCGTAAGGGCGTACGTCGACACCGCGGCGGCGGGAGCTTCCAACTTTGAAATTCTGGATAACGGCTCCGACCCCACGGACACCATTACGACGGGAAGCAACAACGCACCAGTATACGTGGTTATTGACGGAACGAAGATTGACGGCGTGAACGCTGCGACCGTGAGCGCGGGTTACGACGGTCAGCCGCACTTTAACAAGCTTGAAGTGGTGAGCGAAAGCGGAGTGAAAATTTCCGACTTCACCGTGACTTTCTATAAGGGCGCAAGCCTTTCCGCGGAAAAATTTGCGGACGGCGAATACCCCGTTGACGCAGGCGTATATACGATGGAAGTAGTGCTTGGCAGCAGTGCGGAAAAAGATTATATTCTGCTTTTAGACGTCGTCAAGGTTACGATTGAAAAGAAGGAAATCGCACTGCCCACGGTTGGCAATATTGCGTTCAGCGGCGAGTATATCAGCCTTGCCGATTACCTGGGCGGAAGCTATACCGAGTACAAGGATATTATTGCGCTGAGCGGTGACTATCGCGATATAAGAAACGTCAGCCAGAGCGGATATAAGGCGCGCTTAGTGCTGACCGACACTAACTACAAATGGGCGAAACCTGCAACCACGGAGCCCGCAAGCTTAAAGCTTTTTGCGGCTAAGCTGTTCGATAACGCGCTCGAAGTGCTGGACGACGTTACTGCGGAAATCAGCTGGAATATCACGCCGTTAGTTCTGGACGTAAGCGAAATGTGGGTGAAGGGTAAGAGCGGCGCAACGCTCAATTTACCCGAAAATATTACAAAGCTTTTGGATGCGGAAACGCTCAGCGTAGGTTATAAATACTACGACGACGCGGACCAGTACTTGGAAACCCCCGAGCTTAAAGGCGGCAAGTCGTTCAGAGTTGAAGCGGTATTCGGCGGAATAGACGCCGAAAGTGGCAACGTACTGTTCAGGACGGCGGACGGCAATTTCGGAACGGTAAGCGATAAGGTAAGTTATACCGTGCCCCAGAGCGGCGCGGCGGCGTTCTTCGGAAGCACTTTAAACTTCCTGAAAGCAAACTGGCTGTGGTTCGTAATCGGCGTGGCAGTGCTGTTGTTCCTCATAATACTTATCTGCATAATTGCAGGCGCGAAGAAAAAGAAGCGCAAGCGTGAGGAGCTTGCCGAACAGCGCAGGCTGGAAGAAAAGGAAGAGCGCGAACGCAAGGAAGAGGAGCGCAGACAGCGTGAAGACGAGCGCAGGCGCGAGGAGCGTGAAGAACGCAGAATGGATCGCATGTCGCAGCAGGCAATGCCTCAGATGATGATGCCGCAGATGATGCCCCAGATGATGGGCGGGCAGATTCCTATGCAACAGTCTATGCCCCAGGCGGTGCAGGCTCAGCCTATGGCGGGCGGCGGAAGCTCTAACGAGATAGCCGAACTCAAAGCCGAGATGGCGGCAATGAAAGCCGAGCAGGCGGCTAAGGAAATGGCGGCGCTCAGAGCGGAGGCTGCGGCTAAGGCGATTACCGACCAGCAGATTGCACAGTCCAGGCTGGAAACGCAGTTTGCAACGCTTATGGCGCGGCTGGGCGGCGAACAAGTCGTTCAGGGCGGCATATCCATTGATAAACTTACCGAACTTATCAGGACGGAAGTAAGGAACGCAATGGCGGACGAAAAGGCGGCGGCGCAGCCCGCAGCGGCAAAGACAGAGAGCGCGGCACCCGCGGCCACGCAGGTTCCGCCCGACGCGG
>CAMWHW010000121.1 GCA_947174175.1 uncultured Clostridia bacterium
GCGTTAAACTCGCGCGAAAGCTCGTCTGCCGAATAGTTATGAACGGTAACGGGCGCGCCGTGCTTTGCCTGTTCAATCTGCTTGCGCACCCTTTCGTTACTCTCCTTTGCGCCCTTTTTAATGTTCTCGATAACAAGCTTTACTTTTGCTTTAAAGCCCTTCGTGTGCAGAAACTCGGTAAATTCGGGGTTGGCTTCCGCCGACTTGCGCTTGACTTCTTCAAGCTGCGCCTTGTCTGCTTCCCTCAGCTTGCGGGTGTTTTCCGCCATATTGGCAAATGCGACCTTGAATTTCGCCGCTATGCCTTTGGTATGGCAAAATTCCTCAAACTGCTTGCTGATTTCCTCGTAATTTTGATTAGTGTTCTGTTCCATAGTTTTTAATCTCCTTATCTGAATAATTTTTTTATTTCTTTCGGCGTGTTCAAGCAGTATCTTCCACTGCTCCCTGCCCGTCGCCGATAAAAATTCGTTAAAGTCCTCACTCGTTAATGCGCAAGGCTCGCTTTTAATTTCGTCTCGTTTCATTTCACACCTGCTTCGTATCCGGCTTCCGCCTGTTTACATTTATAGTTTAACCCGCACCTTTCAAAAACACCACAACACAAAAACCGAAAAGTGTTGGTTTCTGAAAAGTTTTTTAATTTATAAACGACTTTATTTCTTCAATGATTGCGTTCATAAGCAAGTCAACTTTTTTACGTTCGCTCTCGCCGCAAACGAACATACTCGATATGGTAGTTTCGCCCTTGAACGATGATACCGCGATTTGAAAGCAAGGTGCTTTATTCAGTCCGCTGTAACCAACAGCGTTCAACACGGTTGTTCCGTCGAATTTGAGCTTACTTTCTTCGAGCTTGCCCAAGTTGGTATAATCGCTGTATGCGCTCGTATTCATTCCGCCGTAAAGTTTCAAAAACTTATTAAGCGACGATTTTTCATATTTTGATACAAGCAACGACGGACCTGCAATATCGTTTTTGGTTTGCTTTTGCTTTTTCATTGCACGGTTTACTATGGTTAAACTTTCCGCAAACGTTTTACTTTCCGACAATTTTACGTTCAGATTATAAGTTCCGCCCAAATTTGCTATTCCCGTTTCGCCACTCGCATACTTGCGCAAATTAACCATGCAGGGAATATTTATTTTCTTCTTGGAATACAGTTTACCGATTGCTCTGCCGTAGGCTGTAAGGAATACGTCGTTAAGCGTAGCCCCTTGCTTTTTGGCTGCGGCGTGTACTTTTGTCATAACGTCAGACGGGATGCGGCGTTCCGCAATATGTATTTGCTCGTTCTCGCCTTTGTCATAAATCTGCGTATTCTTATATCCGCCGATCATGGAAAAAAGCATTTTCATCGTATCGCCCGCCGTTACTTTCAAATTACCTGTGAGCTGTGAAAATTCTCTGTTCATAAGCGCGGAATAATCGCCGCCGGCTTTACCATTGTAAAAATCGCACAGCAAATATATAAGCTGTTTGAACCCTATTCCGTCGCAAACCAAATGGCTGACGGTGATTATAAGGAAGTTCTTCGATAAAGTGAATTTAATAAGCCATTCTCTTGTGTCGAGCGTTTCAGTCAAGAACATTTCTTTGTCAGCCGATTCGTCGATTACGATAAGGTCTTTCCCCGTCAATGCCACGTTTTCCACAAACTTATTATTCTTCTCGTCATAGCGGCATTTCAAAAGCGGGAATACCTCTATCACCCTATCAAGAGCGGCGGAGAGCCTTTTTACGTCTAATGCACTTTCAAACTCTATAAGCTCGTGAATAAACGGCTCGTGATACTTCGTGTTTATATACTGCATTAAATCAAGTGGTTGAACTTTGTACTCTTTCATAATGTACCTCCTGTTTACAAGTCTATAATAATTAAACTTTTATTCAACCACCACAACACAAAAACCGAAAAGTGTTGGTTTCTGATTGATATTTTAAAATTTCTTTGCTACAATACAATCATGAACAGATCAGAATCAAAATTCCACAACACAGCGAATAAGATGGGCAGTGCGCTTATAGCCTTATTGGAAAGCAAAGAGTTCGCCGATATAAGTATTATGGATATTTGCAATCAGGCAGGCGTAAACCGTTCCACTTTTTATGCGCACTACGATAATACGTACGATTTACTTCAACAAACCTATCAGGGTATGATAGGCAACTTTTTAACCGAATGTACTTTTGATGATCCCGTTGATTTATCGGATATGCGCAAGCTGAATACGGACGATTTGAATTTTATTTCCCCCAAATATCTGTTACCCTATTTGAAATATATAAAAGACCACAAGCGCCTTTTCAAGATTTACGCCGACAACGCACACGCGTTTGAATCAAGCAATATGGACGATTATATGATTGAAAATCTTTTCGTACCCATATACGCAAAGCACGGCGTAACCGACAAAAAACTTATCTACTATATGCAAAAGTATTTCTTAAAAGGAATTGACGCGATTATCAACGAGTGGGTGCGCAACGATTGCGAAGACGACGTTTTGTTTATCTGCGAGATTATTACTTACTGCGTAAGACCGAACGCCCAAAATTAAGGACGGCAAATTATGAATATTTGGAAGAAAATTTTATCGTGGTTTGCCAACCCCAAATGGTATTTCCTGCTACCCGTTATGCTGATTGCAATAGGTGCTACCGTCGGCGGCACGCTGATTTTAACGCAAGCCGAATTGTCCGAATATGTCATTTGGGGATACGTTTTACTCGGCATTGCAGGCATTACGTTAAGCTATTCGATATTCGGCATTATCCGCATTTATCCCAAGGCAAAAGAAAACGTATTAAACTGGGCGGAAAAGCACCCTCACATTGACCGCATGTTCAAAGAGTACGGCTTTACCACTCTGCTGCTTACCGCAGGCTCGATGATAATTACGCTCGCATTCGCCGTGTATAACGGCTCGATTGCTATCGTAATACGCTCGGTTTGGTTCGGCGCACTGGCGGCGTATTATATCGTTTTAATCGTTCTTCGCGGCAGTATTCTTATCTATTACGGAGTAAGAAAAAGAGCTGTCGACAAGGGACAGCCCGAAATGCAAACGCTGATACGCGACGGAAAACTATACCGTGCCTGCGGGATATTATTGCTCCTGTTGCCCATATGCTTGTCGTTTGCCATTTTACAAATGGTGCGCGCGGGCGATTCCTTCGAGCATAAGGGAATAACCATTTACGTTTACGCCGTCTACGCTTTCTTCAAAATAATAACCGCGATTTACAGCTTTATCAAGGAACGCCGCAATAATTCGATGGTAATCATGGCTACGAAGAACGTCAAACTTGCCGACGCGTTCGTGTCTATCCTTGCCCTGCAAACGGCTATGTTCCGTGAATTCGGCGGCATAGGCGATATAAGTACTGTAATGATGAACGCCATAACGGGCGCAGTCGTTTGTGCGCTGACAGTCGCAATCGGCGTGTATATGATTGTAAAAGCAACGGTACGTATAAATAAACTGAAACGTGATTTTTAGAAACGTATAAAAAAGCAAGGCAACAAAACTGCCGCCTTGCTATACGCTGAATAATATAAATCGAAATTTAGTTATTATCGTTTATTTTTTCCGGTAATTGCGAAATTACCGCCCTCTTCCCTCTGTACTTAACTGAAAACTTATCCGCATGTTCAAAATATTTTGCCTCTGCCCGGGAATATATCGAATGTGATTTTGCTATTATTTCCTTCTCTCCGTCCGTATATCTGAATTTAACGCAATACTGAAAAATAGTAGTACCGCCTATATCTTTACCGGAATGGACCGAAAACGTAGGGTAACTTTCAATAAAAGCCGCTTCCGTTTCAATTCCGTGTTTAAGTACGAATTTATTTTTCAGTCGAATGATAAGTTGCCAAAACAGTCCGCCGAGAGCAACTCCGCCCAACATTGTAAAGATTAATGCAAACGCCATCAACAGTCCGCGCAAGCGTTCGGCAACCGTAAATCCCCACCACAACAGCGCTGCTCCCAGTCCGCAGACATAAATCACGACAATGAACCATATCGCTAAATATACGGAAAAAGTTTTGGGCTTTGGTTTGCGTGAGGGAATTGGCAAATTGAGTGCGGAATATATAATAAAC